>CAZNDQ010000017.1:0-18319 GCA_964571825.1 uncultured Planctomycetales bacterium
GACCTCTGACCTTTGACTTCTGATCTCTGACCTCTGGTTTCTTGCTCTGGCCACTGATTCCCCCCTCTGCGCCCTCGTCCCCATTCTGTGTCCTATGTGGTACATCTTCTGTCTTCCGTCCGGTACTCCGGACTCAACCCCTTCGTCACTTCGTTACTCCGTCACTTCGTCACTTCCCCTGTCTCTTGCTTGCCACAAGTCACTCGCCACTAGCCACTCCCGCAGCGCGCCCAAAGCGCGCCCAGACCCGGCCTTGAGCGCACTCAAAAAAATCTTTTTTTCTGTCCCCGGCCGGATTTTTCAAAAAATTTTTCGCCTCCCGCGCGCGGCCGCGAGTCAGATTCCCTTAACCGGGACGCCAGCACCGCATTTGTAACCTGCTGCGGAGACGATATTTACAAACGATATGTATCGAGACTCGGGCGCAGTTGATGCGGCCGCACCAACCAGGCGCCTGAAAAAAGGTCATTCACCCAAAAACAACGCAAAATAATGACTTACGCGCGAATCGTCCGCACGAAAAATAATGACTTGCGCACACCCTTGGTGCAACTGCAAAACGCTCCGCGTTCCCCCTCTCGGACCCTCCGCGACTCTTCGGTCTTGTCTCTTCTCTTACTAGCCACAAGCCACTAGCCACCAGCCACTGGTAACGGCCACCAGCCACTGGCCACTGGTCACTCTCCTACTCCTTATCCGCCGGCTTCTCCTCTGGCGTCAGCACCCGCCGGATCGCCGACCGGATCACCGTCATCTTCGTGTTCGTCGACTCGTCCACCTTGATCACCACTTCGTCGTCGCGCACCGACACCACCGTCGCGATGATCCCCCCGATCGTCAGCACCCGGTCGTTCTTCGCCAGCGCCTTGAGCATCTCCTCCCGGTGCTTCTTGTCCTTCCGCGACCCCCGGAACATGAAGATGTAGAACACCCCGATCATCAGCAGCAGCAGGAACATCGGGCTGCGGAGGAAGTCGCCCGGCGTCGCCTGTGGGGCTCCCGGCCCCCCCGGACTCGCCGGTTGCGTCGTCGCCTGCAACAGCAGGTGCATCATCGCGATCATTCAGGCTCCTCTTGTGTGTCTGGCGTAGTCTCTGGCGCCGCGTCCCGCGCCGCGATCGGATACTCGGCCAGCATTGGACCCCATTCCCCCGCCGGAATCAACTCGCGCAGCCGCGACATGAACCGTTGGAAAAACCGCAGGTTGTGCAGCGACACCAGGGTCGGCCCCAGCATCTCCTCCGCCAGAAACAGATGCCGCACGTACCCGCGCGAAAAGTGCCCGCACGCATAGCAGTCGCAACCGTCCTCGATCGGCCCCTCCTCCTCCCGGTGCACCGCATTGCGCAACCGCACCACGCCCCGCGCTGTGAACGCCTGCGCATTCCGCCCGTTCCGCGTCGGCAGCACGCAGTCGAACATGTCGATCCCCCGCTGCACCGCCGCCAGCAGATCGCGCGGCTGCCCCACGCCCATCAGATAGCGCGGCCGGTCCGCCGGCAATCGTGCCACCAGTCCGTCGAGCACGCGCACCATCTCCTCATGCGATTCGCCGACCGACAATCCGCCGACCGCGTAGCCGTCGAACCCCATCGCCGTCAACAACTCCGCGCACTCCGCGCGCAGCTCCGCGTCCGTCCCGCCCTGCACAATCCCGAACAGCCACTGCCGCTCGCTCGCACGATGCGCATCACGGCACCGCTGCGCCCACCGCACCGTCCGCTCCACCGCCTCGCGCACGCGCTCCCGCGGCGCCGGCAGCGCCGGACACTCATCGAATGCCATGATGATGTCCGCCCCGAGCTGCTCCTGGATCCGCATCGCCGTCTCCGGGTCCAGCCGCAGCCGCGCCCCGTCGATGTGCGACTGAAACGACACCCCATCCTCGTCGATCTGCGCGAGCTGCGCCAGCGAGAACACCTGGTACCCGCCGCTATCCGTCAGCATCGGCCGCTCCCACCCCGTGAACCGCTGCAACCCCCCGAGCCGCTCCACCAGCTCCGGCCCCGGCCGGAGCTGCAGGTGATACGTGTTGCACAGCATGATCTGCGTGCCCGTCGCCGCGAGCTGCGCCGGCGTCACCCCCTTGATCGCCCCTTTCGTCCCCACCGGCATGAACGCCGGGCAGTCGACGACCCCGTGCGGCGTCGTCAGCCGGCTCACCCGCGCCCCCCCGCGCCCTTGCTGCAGCACCTCAAAGCGAAACATGGCCTACTGAAACTCCGGCGGTACGATATCGTTGGACTTCATCGGCGCCCGTGCACCATGTCGAACGTGGAGGACGATGACTGCATCACCTTGCACGGTGAAGATCATGCGGTAGTTGCCGTAGATGAACTGCCGCAGTTCAAGCTCGAGGAAACCGTTCTCAGGTGCAAGCGGGCATCGCTCGGGGAATGCACGCAACGATTCAACCGCTTCGAGCAGCCCCAATCGCCAGTTGACGGCGTTGCCCGGCGAGTCCCGGTGAATGAAGAGGTAGGCCTCTTGGATTTCGGCATCGGCTGGCGCAGCCACGAGGACCTGAAATCGCTTCATCGACTCCGCAGGCTACTCGTATTTCTTCTTCAGGTCATCCAGAACCGCCTCGATCGGCCGCGTCTCGCCCCGCTTCATCGCCTCGATCCCGCGCTGAATCCCTTCGATCGCTTCCGCCCGCTCTAGCCGCTCGAGCAGTTCCTGATACGACGCCACATCCTGCACCACGACCGCGGCCTTCCCGTTCACCGTTAACAGCTCCGGCCGCCGCGCCCGGCGCAGCCGCTCCAGGTGCTCTTTCGAGTTTCGCAGGAAGTCCGTCAGTGGATGTACGTCGGTGAGGTTGAGCATCGGGCACCTATGCGAATTCTATGCTTTAAGTATGCGGTCTGGCCCCGCCGATGTCAAGCCGGCCGCCCCCTTGACCGCCCGCCCCAAACCCGGCAGAATGCCCGTTTTCCCCGAATCCGGGCTGTGCAACGGGAGTTTTGCGGGCATGTCAGTCAAGCTGCGTTTTCGGCGTCTGGGCAGGCGAAATCGGTCTTTCTATCGGCTTGGCGCCATCGACACGCGCTCCCGCCGCGACGGAAAGGTCATCGAGGAACTCGGCTACTACGACCCCGAAGCCTCCGACGACAAGCACCGCCTCCAGATCAATCTCGACCGGATTCGCTATTGGCTGAGTGTCGGGGCACAGCCCAGCGACACGCTTCGCGGCATGCTCATCAAGGCCGGTTTCCCGCTCGAACCCGTCAAGCGACCCACCCGGCCGACCCGCGCCGAACGTGAAGCCGCGGAGCAAGCCGCAAAAGGCGAACCCGCCGCCAGTTGACCGTGTCGTCTCACGGCGCCGGGCGCTGCGGCACCTCGACCTCCCATTCCACGTATTCCGGCGGATAACACTGATTCGTCTTCGTATCGCACGCCTGATAGAGAAACACGCCGCGCACAACGCGCGGCCCGCCCGGTGACACCTCATCCGTCGCGCCCGCCTCCTCGCTCAACGGAATCTCCAGCGTCACTTTCCCCTCATACTCCCGCACCTTGCCCAGATACGGCACCTCGCGCGCCTTCCCCACCGGAAACGCCGGTTCTCCGACACGCATTTTGTGCGGCGGCACAACAAAAACATCCGCCCCCACCAATCCCTCCACGCCCGGCTCGTGCGCCTGAATATGCACTTTCCTCCCCACCTCCACCTCCAGCACCACCTCACCCGCGCCGTCACCCCTTGCATGACGCGCCGCCAGCTTCACGTGCTTCGCCTTCCCCGCCTCGACGGGCATCGCGTATGCCGCTTCCTCGAAAACCCCTTGGTTGATCGGCACGGGCTCCTCGCCTGCCGCAACCACCGGCAGCGTAACCGCCAGCTCCTCCCGACCACGATCGGGCTTGCCGATAACGCCCCCTTCGCCTAGTTGGGCCGCGGCCCATGTCGCTTCCCCACGAATCTCGATCCACGAACCGCTTGGCGCGTCTGCCGGTACGTTGATCGTTGTCAGGATCACCGGTGAACCCGACATCACGATGGCGAATCCCCCACCCGCGGTCCCATGTCGCTCTGGCGACGGAAACCTCAGCCGACCCACGGTGGCCGCACTACCCACAACTTCGAGCCGCACCATCGTTGCCGGAACCCCGCCCCTGGCCTCCCATCCAATCACGACCTGGTCCGGCAGCTCAAACTTCACAGCCATTTCAATCGCGTGCCCCGGCCTCACGCCGTCTGCGGCGGAAAGCAGCTCGACTTTGACGGGCTCCGCCGCGGCCGTCCCTGCTACCTCAACGAGCCCCAGCCACGTCGCAAGCATCGTTAGCTGCCACCCAACCAAGGGGCCGCGACTACCCCGATTCGCGCCGATCCGGTTCGGTACACTCATGTCCCACTTCTCCTTGCCACTTATCGCAATCGCATGGCGTACGAACGCTCCTCGACTCTGTCAATCACGGCCGGCCGTACGACCCAGAGCGTCCTGCCCCCAGGCCGATACATTCTCTCGCATCTTTTTAGGCCCGCGACACTTAGGTGCTTGACGATACGCCAATTCTGCGTATACTGTGACCCGCTGTGCGATACGCGGTGTTGCGCACGCAGCGCTGGCTCGGTGCGGATTCTAGTTATTCCGCCCGTTGAAGCAGTTTGAACCCATTCGCGTGCAACCGCGCCCCGCACTAATTCGTACTGCTCCTGTGGCCGGAAGATCGCTCAGCGATCGGCTTGGAAGGCGGCCTGACGAGGAATTCGCGGCGTCGGTGAGTTCGCAGTCTTCGACTCCGCACACGGCGTAACAGGTAATTCGGCTCGCGCGGCCAGGGCCGCGGGGAAATTTTCTTCTCGGCACCATGACGGGCGATGCTCGTCTGCTTGCCTTCTTCCCGCAGCTCGCACGTCCGGCGGAACTGTCGGACTTTTCGTGTTCGCGCACCCAAGCGCCGGCTCCTCGACACGCCACGTCTTGCTCCGATCCGAATCACTGAGGTTACGGGACCTCGATCATGTACGTGGATTCCGCCCTGTTCGGGCCATTGTCGAGTCAACTCCTCGCCGGGCTTCTGCTCGGCGTCTGGCGCGCGATCATGCGGTTTGCATGCCCGCGGCCCTGTCGTTTGGATTCATCGTTCCTTTTTGCAGAAGAGGTGCGTCATGGGACCGGTCGCCGTGCTGGCAGCGGTCTCGTCGGCGGCCTGGCTCGCGTTTTGCGTTTTGGCCCTCCTGGCTGGTGCGGGAATTTGGGAAGTCATTGGGCGCTTGCTGGGGAGTGCCCGCCGGGAGGCAGCGCAGAAACAGGCCGAGCAGGTCATCGAAGAGGCTCAACGGAAAGCGGAAGAACTCGTCAAGACGGCCCGCGTCGATGCCAAGGCCGAATTCCTCGAGAACAAGGAAAAACTCGAACGTCTCGCTGCTGAGCAACGAGAAGAGTTCAAGCAGATCGAGACGCGTCTCGCCAAGCGCGAGGACAATCTCGAAAGCAAGCTCGATACGCTCACCACCAAGGAACGCTCGCTCGAACAGACCCAGAAGCAGCTCACTGCGCGCTCGTCGCGGCTTGAAGAAAAAGAGCAGCACATCGAGGCCGTTCTGCAGGAACAGCGCGACGTGCTGCTGCGCATCACCAACCTCAATCCGGAAGAGGCGCGCGAACTCCTTTTCAAGCGGCTCGAGCACGAGTACGAGCACGAGGCCGCCGTCCTGCTCGAAAAAACGCTCGAAACCGCCAAGGACGAGGCGCAGAACCGCGCCCGCGACATTACCATCACCGCCATCCAGCGATTCGCCGCCGAGCACACTTCTGCCAGCACGGTGAGCACGATCGATATCCCCTCCGACGAAATCAAGGGCCGCGTCATCGGCCGCGAGGGCCGCAACATCCGCGCCTTCGAGAAGGCAACGGGCGTGGACGTCATCGTCGACGACACGCCCGGCGTCGTCGTTGTCAGCGCCTTCGACCCCGTACGCCGAGAGGTTGCGCGCCGGTCGCTCGTCGCGCTGATCCAGGACGGCCGCATCCACCCGACGCGCATCGAGGAAATCGTCAAGCAGGTGCAGGACGACATGGACGCCGAACTCTTCGAAATCGGCAAGAAAGCGGGAATCGAGGCCAACGTTCGAGGCCTCCATCGCAAGCAGCTCGAACTGCTCGGCCGGCTCCACTTCCGCACCAGCTACGGACAAAACGTGCTGCGACACAGCATCGAGGTCGCCTACCTCTGCCAGGTGATGGCCGACGAACTCGGTCTCGATGGTGCGCTGGCGCGCCGCTGCGGACTGCTCCACGACATCGGCAAGGCCGTCGACCACGAAGTCGAGGGCGGCCACCCGCAGATCGGCGCCGACATCTGCAAGCGCTTCAATGAGGTTCCCGAGGTGCTCAACGCCATCGCCGGACACCATGGCGACATCGACTCCACCTCACCCTATACGCCGATGGTCGCCGCCGCCGACGCGATCAGCGCCGTCCGCCCCGGCGCCCGACGCGAATCGCTCGAGCGCTATATCCAGCGTCTCGAGGCGCTGGAGGGCATCGCCACCAGCTTCGACGGCGTTCGCCAGGCCTACGCCGTGCAGGCCGGCCGCGAGGTCCGAGTGATTGTCGACGCCGCGCGCATTGACGACGCCATGTCCGTCAAGCTCGCGCGCGACATCGCCAAACGCATCGAGGAAGAGATGACCTATCCCGGCGAGGTACGCGTCACCGTGCTGCGTGAAGTCCGCGCCGTCGACTACGCGCGATAACCCGGTGTGGTGCTTGCCATGCCGCGCAACGAAATTGAGGACACGCACACCAGCGCGAACCATTGGCTCTTCGTGGGCGGTCTGGCGTGCGCGATCGGCATCTTCACGCTTACCGTCCTCGTTTTCCTCCCGTCACTTGACCTGCCGTTCATCTGGGACGACGAGGGAAACCTCCTCGCCAACGACTACTTCCGCGGCCTGACCCCCGGCCACTTGCGCTGGATGTTTTCCACCTTCCACGGCGGCCATTATCAGCCGCTCACCTGGCTCTCCTGGGCCGTCAATTACGCCCTCGGCGGCATCGAAGACCCGCGCGGCTACCACCTCGGTAACATCCTCCTCCACGCGCTGTGTGCGGTGCTGTTCTTTGCGCTGACGATCCGCCTCGTCCGACTGTCTACGGGCCGCGCTCCGGACAGCGGGCTGCTCTGGGCTGCGTCGGTCGTCACCCTCGTCTTCGCCATTCACCCACTTCGCGTCGAGTCCGTCGCCTGGATCACCGAGCGCCGAGACGGTCTCAGCGGCGTCTTCTTCCTTGCCGCGCTGCTCGCCTACCTGCGTGCCGCCGACGGCCACGCCCACGAGCGCCTCCGACCCTCCGCCTACATCCTCTCGCTCCTCTGCTTCGCCGGCGCCCTCCTCGCCAAAGTCATAACCGTCGGGCTTGCCCCCGTCCTGCTCGTCCTTGACGTCTATCCGCTGCGCCGCCTCGGCGTCGCTCCCGTCGGTTGGATCGGCCCCCGTGCTCGCCGCGTCTATCTCGAGAAGCTCCCTTTTTTCGCGCTCGGCCTCGCCATCGCACTGCTCGCTCCGCTCTCGCAGACCCACGCCGGCGCCATGGTCTCGTTCGAGCGCCACGGCCTCCTCGCCCGCTGTGCGCAGGCCCTGTATGGCCTGGTCTTCTATCCCTGGAAATGCCTCTGGCCAGTTGACCTCTCTCCGATGTATCCGCTTCCGCTCAGGCTCGACCCCTTTGCCGCGCGCTACCTGATCTCTGCCGCGTTGGTGGTCATCGGCGTGATAATCCTCGTTCGAATTCGCTGGCGCTGGCCCGCGGCGGCCGCTGCGGCCAGTACCTACGCCCTGCTCCTCTTCCCCGTCCTCGGCTTCTTTCAGAACGGCCCCCAGCTCGTCGCCGATCGCTACAGCTATCTCTCCTGCCTTGGCTGGACGGCTGCGCTGGCCGCGCCTCTATGGATGCTCTGGCGCCGCTTTGCCGACGCCCCTTCGCGCGCGATGCTGATCATCGCCTGCGCCGTTGCGCTCGGCCTGCTCGCACGTCGCACCCGCGACCAGATCCAGATCTGGAGCGACCCCGTCAACCTGTGGCGCCATGCCGTCGACCTCGACCCCGACGGGCACTACCTCCACAACTCCCTCGGCACCGCGCTCAACCGCAGCGGCGATTCCCGCGCGGCCGTCGAACACCTCCGCTGCGCTGTCGAACTCCACCCCGAGTACCAATCCGCTTGGTACAACCTTGGCGTCGCGCAGCGCGCTCTCGGCGACCTCCCAGCCGCGCAGCAGAGTTTTCAGCGCTCCCTCGATCTCGCACCCGGGCACGCCGACTCCCTTCTCAACCTCGGCTGTGTTCTGCAACAGCAGGGCCGTTTGGAAGACGCGATCGGCGTCTATCGCCGCGCGATCGCGCTCCACCCGAACGCCTCCCAGCTCTACACCAACCTTGGTATTGCGCTCGTCTCCGTCGGCCGGATCGACGACGCCCTCGTTGAATACAACACCGCACTCCGCCTCGCCCCCGACTCCCCCGAAGCGCACGACGCCCTCGGCTACGCCCTCGGACAACTCGGCCGGACCGACGAGGCTCAGCACCACTTGCGCGAGGCCATTCGCCGGGCGCCGACCTTCGCCCTGGCCCATTACCACCTGATCGACCTCGTGCTCGCCACAAGCGAGCTTCGCGCCGCGCTCGTTGCTCTCGAAGCCGCGCACGCCGCCCTGCCCGACGACCCCGCCCTCGCAAACCGCCTCGCCTGGCACCTCGCCTCCTCTCCGTTCGACGATCTCCGCGATCCGCCGCGCGCCCTCCACCTCGCCGAGGCGCTCCGCGCCGCCGCCCCGCGCATGAACCCCGCGCTCTGGGACACCTTCGCCGCCGCCTATGCCGCCCTCGGCCGCTTCGACGACGCGCTCAGCGCCGTCGACGCCGGCATCCTTCTCGCCCGCCAGGCCGGCCGCGACGACATCGCAGACGCCATGACCGCGCGCCGCGTGCTCTACGCCGAAAACAAACCCTACCGCGCCGCCCCGGCCAACGAATAGCGAGTCCGGCGCACGGGCTCCCAGACCGTGCCGATCCTACCTCGCCGCCCGCGGTGCAATTGCCCCCCGTGCCCCATCCCACTACACTCTGCCAGGTTCACGAATCCCTGGTGCACCGACCCGGTGCCTGGAAAGCCGTCCTCATGCAGTTCAAACTCCTCTGCGTCGGCGACGTCGTCGGCCGGCCCGGACGCTCCGTTCTCGCGCAGAAGCTCCCTGTCCTCGCCCGCGACCACGATGTCGACTGCGTCATCGTCAACGTCGAGAACGCCGCCGAGGGCAGCGGACTGACCCCCCAGCTTTACGAAAAGTTCCTCCGCTACGGCGTCGACCTGATGACTCTGGGCGACCACGTCTACCGCAAGAGTGACATTATCCCGACGCTCGAACGATCGACGCGCATCGTCCGCCCCGCAAACCTCCCGCGCAACGCACCCGGCAAAGAATTAGTTGTATACGAAACGAAGAAAGGCCATCCGATCGCGCTGTTCACCGTCATGGGACGCCTCTTCATGAAACCCCCGACCGACTGTCCGTTTGTGACTGCTGACCGCCTCCTCCGCTCCCTCTCTGCCGACGTCAAACTCGTTGTCGCCGAAATTCACGCCGAGGCCACCAGCGAGAAGATCGGCATGGGCTGGCATCTCGATGGCCGCGTCAGCCTCGTCTTCGGCACGCACACGCACGTGCAGACCGCCGACGAACGCGTGCTCCCCGGTGGCACCGCCTATATCTCCGACCTCGGCATGACCGGCCCGCACGACTCCGTGCTCGGCCGCCGCAAGGACAACGTGCTCAAGTCGATGATCACGGCGGTTCCCGCCCCGTTCCACGTCGCCACCGGCGACCCGCGCCTTCACGGCGTCGTTGTCACGCTCGACACCGAGACCGGCCGCGCCGCCGCCATCGAGCGGATCTCCATCGCCGCCGACGCTGGCGCCGCCGAAGAGGATTGACGCATTCGCCGCGCGAGGTGAACCATGACGGCGCGCAAACCATTCGATACCAGCAAGGCTGCCGGCGCCGCCGAACCCTCCCTCTTCGACGTCTCGCCGCCGCCGTCCGCGCCGAACGCACCCGCAGACGCCGTCTCTCCCGCACCGCCCGGCGCTGCACCGCCCGCACCCGTATCTGAATCCGCCGCCGGCCCACCGACCTACACCGTCTCCCAGCTCACCGCACGCATCCGCGGCGTCCTGCAGATGCACCTCCCTCCGACCCTCCTCCTCGTCGGCGAGATCAGCAACTTCCTCCGCCACACCAGCGGCCACCTCTACTTCTCCATCAAGGACGCCGGCGCCGAGATCCGCGCCGTGATGTGGAAGTCCGACGCCCGCACCGTCAAGTTCAACCCCGCCGACGGGCTTGAAATCGTTGCCACCGGCTCCATCGACGTCTACGAGCCGCGCGGCCAGTACCAGTTTCGCGTCTCGCGACTCGAACCGCGCGGCGTCGGCGCCTTCGAACTCGCCTTCCGCCAGTTGCGCGAAAAACTCGAGCGTGAGGGCCTTTTCGACCCCGCGCGCAAGCGCCCCCTCCCGCGCTTTCCGCAGCGCATCGGCCTGGTCACCTCGCCCACTGGTGCTGCCGTCCGCGACATCCTCCAGACGCTTCAGCGCCGCTACCCGATCGCCGAGGTTGTCCTCTGCCCCGCGCGCGTGCAGGGCGAAGGCGCCGCCGCGCAGGTCGCTCGTGCCATCGACCGCCTCAACGCCGAGTCCGCCGCGCTGGGCGGCATCGACGTGCTCATCGTCGGGCGCGGTGGCGGCTCGCTCGAAGACCTCTGGGCCTTCAACGAGGAGTCCGTCGCCCGCGCCATCTTTAGCAGCACGATCCCCGTCGTCAGCGCTGTTGGACATGAGATCGACGTGACCATCAGCGACCTCGTCGCCGACGTTCGCGCCGCCACGCCCACGGCCGCCGCTGAACTCGTCGTCCCCGATCAGAAGGAACTGCTCGAATCGCTCGCCGCCGCCGAGGTCCGCCTCCGCCGCAGCGCCCGCGAAACCCTCACCCACGCCCAGCGCGCCATCCGCGAGATCGAACGGCACGAAGTGTTCCGCCGACCCGCAGTCCTCCTCGAACGCGCCCGCCAGCAGACCGACGATGCACACCTGCGCCTGCACGCTGCCCTCGACCAGCGCCTCCGCGCTCTCCGCACCCGACTCGACGCCCATGAGCAGCGCGTCGCGCGCATCCAGCCGGCCCTCATGATCGGCGCCGCCGCCGAACACCTGCGCCGCGACCAGCAGCGCCTGAGCGCCGCGCTCGCCGCGCGCCTCCGCGCCGCCCAGCAGCAGATCGCCGACGCCGCTCGCCGCCTCGAGCGCGCCTCCCCGCGCCGCCGCACCGCCCGCTTCGAAGAGACGCTCGCGCAGCTCCGCCTCCGCCTGCTGGCCGCGCAGCGCCAGAGCGCTGCCGTCCTCGCCGCGCGCCTCGACGGCCTTGCCGCCCGGCTCGAAGCCTCCGGCCACAAGTGCGTTCTGCGTCGCGGCTACTCGCTGACGCGAGACGCCGCCAGCGGTAGAATCCTCACCAATGCGATGCAGGCTGCCCTAGGCCAGACGCTTACCACCGAGCTGCGCGACGGGTGCATCGAGAGCCGCGTCATCAGCACCGAGTCCGTGGAGAGCCGCGAATGACCCACGCCAAAGGTAACGAGGCAGAGAAGCCGAAGTCCTTCAAGGACGCTCTGGCGCGCCTCGACGAGATCGTGCGAAGAATCGAGAGTGGCGAAGTGGAACTCGAGGAATCCGTCCAGCGCTATGAAGAGGGCATGGCGCTCATTCGCCACTGCCGCATCATCCTCGCCCAGGCCGAGCAGAGAATCAAGCAGCTTCAGTCCGAAGACGACTCCCCGGCTCAGGCCGAATAACGCCGATGCGTCAACATGCTCCGTTGTCCGGCGAAGAGCGGTCCAGGCCTTGGCACGAAGTTGTCAGGCTCACGCGGCGGGATTCGGGGGAGAAGCAGCGGTAGGATGCCGGCGTGAGGAAAATCGTCTTTTCGTTGTCTGCGAGCACGAGTCGTGCTGGGCGGGAGGAGTGACCGGCGATGCTCCGCTTCGCACAGCCTGATGGGAAACAGACTCGGAAGCCGGTACAACCGGTCCGGCTCAAGGTGCTGTTCGCCGCAGTGACCGTCGCGCTCGTGCTCGCCGCGCTTGAGGCTGCCGGGCGGGTGGCGGCGCGGGTGCTGCCGAACGAGCGGTGGGCGCACCATGAACAGTTGGTTGAGACGATCGGGTTCGGAGAACTGAACCGGATCCTGGAGCCGGACGCGGAACTGTTTTGGCGCGTGAGGGCGAATCTTAAGGGCGTTGAAATCAGAGGGCGGATCGAGCAGTTCGCCGGGCTGCACTTCAATGTGTCGACGGACGGGGAGGGCAGGCGAGTGATGCCGGCCGCGCCGACCGGTTCGCCGACGGTTGTCTTCCTCGGCGATTCGTGCACGTTCGGGGTGTGCGTCGAAGATGGAGAGACGATCCCGGCGCAGGTGCAGGTGCGACTCGTCGCGCGCTGCATCAATGCCGGAGTGCCGGGGTATACCGCGCACCAGGGGCTGCGGCTGCTGGAACGCGAGATCGGGCGGTGGCGTCCGGCAGTAGTGGTCATCTCGTTCGGGTTCAATGATCGAGGGTACTGGGACGAGTATGGCGACGCGGAGGTGGAGGCGCGCCTCCGTGCGGAGCAGGCACGCTGGGAGAACCGGCTGTATGCGGTCCGATTGCTGCGGCGCTTGCTGCCGAAGCGTGGGGCGGACCGCTCGGCGCCGCCGTCTGCGCTCGAACCGGGTAAGCAGAGGCGGGCGCGTTTGACCGATGAGGAGTATGAGGCGCGGTTGCGAGAGATGATCGATCTCTGCCGGCGGGAAAGGGCTCAGCCGCTGCTGATGGTGTGGCCGGAGAGCGTGCAGTTGGGCGATCCGCGGCAGTTTCCCAAACAGGTGGCGATGCGGCGCGTGGCGAAGGAGACCGGCACGGAGATCGTGGACCTTGTACCGCTGTTCCGGGAACGATCGGATACGAGCCTGTTTGCGGACGGGCTCCACGCCAGCGCGGCCGGGTGCACCGCGATCGCGGACGCAGTGGCGCCGGCAATCGAGGCGGCGCTGGGGCGCAAAGGGCACCCGGTGAAATGAAGGTAGACGCGGCGGTCATTACGAACGAGACGAACGCGCGGCACGGGGCCGACGCGGCGCATCACGTCGTGATGCTCGTCGTTGTGCTCGCCGTGACAACATGGGCATATGCCCCTTTGCGGACGGCAGGGTTCCTCCAGTGGGACGACGACAAACTGCTCGAGAACAACCGTGCCTATCGCGGCTATTCAGCCGAGAATCTGCGCTGGATGTTCACAACGCGGCTGTTGGCGCAGTATCAGCCGCTGAGCTGGCTGACATACGCGCTGGACTACCGTATGTACGGGCGCGAAGCGGGCGGATATCACGTCACGAACATCGTGCTCCATCTGGCGGCGGCGGCCCTGTTCTACTTTGTGGCGGCGCGGCTGTTGCGACGCGCGTGGGCGGTGCGCCCCGCGGCGCGGGCAGCGCCTCCGGCAGGCGTAGCGGTAGCGGCGGCCGCCGCGACACTGCTGTTCGCAGTTCATCCGCTACGTGTGGAGACGGTGGCGTGGCTGGCGAACCGGGGTTACCTCATCGCGGGCGTGTGCTTCCTCGCGGCCGTGCTAGGGTATCTGCAGTACGTCGAGGCGCGGGCGCACAGGCGCGGCGGGGGTGGCTGGTATGCATTGGCGCTGGCGGTGTTTGCGCTGTCGATGCTGGCGCGTCCGAGCGCGATGATGCTGGGGTTCGTGCTGCTGCTGCTCGACGTGTATCCGTTGCGGCGGATCGGACCGGGGCCGGGCCGGCTGCAGCCCGCCGCTGCGCTAACGGAGAAAGTTCCGTTTCTGCTGCTTGGCGCGCTGGGAGCAGGGCTGTCATGGTGGGCAAAGAACGCTGCCGGTTCGATCACGGACGTGGAGTCGGTGCCGGCGGCGGCGCGCGTCGTGACGGCGTTCTACGGGTGCGTCTATTATCTGGCCAAGAGCGTGTGGCCGGTCGGCCTGACTCCCGTGTATGAGAAACCGGGCGTGATCGCCGCTTTTTCGCTGCGGTACGCAGGAAGCGTCGCGCTGGTAATCGCGGCGACGATCGCGGCAGTGGCGGCGCGACGCGTGCGACCGGCGGTGACCGTTCTATGGCTCTATTACCTGCTGATGCTCTTCCCGGTGAGTGGGTTGTTCACCTTCGGGCCGCAGTTCGTCGCCGACCGCTACTCGCACCTCTCGTGCCTCGGCTGGGCGATAGCGGCCGGATATGCTTTGCTCGCGGCGTGGTGCGCCGCGGCGACCCTTCGCAGCGCGTACCGCGCGGGCGTAGTCGCGGTCTGCGCGGTCGTGGTTGCCCTGCTCACGGCCCGAACGCGGGCACAGGGACGATTCTGGCACGACTCGGAAACATTCTGGCAGCGCGTGTTCGAGTTGAACCCCAATTCCTATCTGGCCAACAGCGCCATCGGGATGCAGCGGGCAAAGGCGGGGCGGATGGCCGAGGCGGAGCCGCTGTTGCGCAAGGCGCTGCGGATCAACCCGCGGCACGCCGAGGCACTCGGCAACCTCGGCAACGTCTGCCTCTACACCGGTCGGTATCGCGAAGCGGTCGACCTGTACGAGCGCGCGGTGAGCGTGCAGCCCGACGAGGCGTCGACCTACAGTAACCTAGGGGTAGCCTGGGTCGCGCTGGGCCGCGCGGACCTCGCGGAGGAGAAGATGCGGCGGTCCGTGGAGGTCGGGCCGGACGTACCGCTCGTGCATTTCAATCTCGGAGTGCTGTACGATACGGTAGGACGACTGGCTGACGCCGAGCGGGCTCTTGAAAAGACGCTGCAGCTCGACCCGGAATATCCGAACGCGCGCGAGCGGCTGGCGTCGATCCGAGCGCGACGCGCCGGTGAAAACTAATAACCCGACCTCCGGTGAGATCAGAAATAACGATGAGTTCGCATCATACTAGACATGGGCTGCTGCGCGACCTGTCCACCGTGCATCGGCGACGGGCGGCGGTGCCGCGCGCCGTGATTCTCGTCGCCGGTCTGGCGGCGCTCGTCCTGGGCGCCGCGACGGCGGTCGTAAGCCGGCCGCGGCCGGTGCCGGGCAACGTGCGCAATGTGCTGCTGATCATCATCGATACTGTGCGCTGCGATGCGCTGGGCTGCTATGACCCGCGGTCGAAGGCTACACCCATCCTCGACGCGCTGGCGGACGAGGGCGTGCGTTTCGAACAGGCGATCGCGCAGGCGAGCTGGACGCTCCCGTCCGTGACGTCGCTGCTCACCTCGACCTGGCCGACGATCCACGGAGCGATGGGAAAGATGGGTACCCGAACGCACAGCCCGGAACGACTCACGGGCCTGCGGCCGGGCGTCGTACCGGCGCAGGAAGCGCTGGCGGCGGCGGGCTTTCGGACGAGCGCCGTGGTCAACTGTGAGTTCCTCAATCCGGCACTGGGGGTCACCAGAGGGTTTGACACGCTGGATCACCAGCCGGCCGCCTACGCTTCGGTCCGGCGGGCCGACGAGTCGGCGCGCGCCGCGCTGCGGATACTGCGTCGGCATCACAGCGAGAGCAACTTCATGATGCTGCACGTGTTCGATGCGCACGTGAAATATGATCCGCCGCCGCGCTGGGCGAAGCGCTTTACCGACACGGACTACGGTGGCGCATTTCGTAACCCGACCTACGAGCAGACGCGCGGGCTGATGGAACGACTGGTCGTGCCGGACGAAGCGGGACGGGCCTACCTGCGCGGGCTCTACGAGGCCGAAGTCGCGTTCGTCGACGAGCAGATCGGGCGCCTCGTGCAGGGGCTGCGGGCGCTCGGCGTTTACGATCGAACGACGATCATCGTCGTGGCGGACCACGGCGAGGAATTCTGGGACCACGGCGGATTCGAGCACGGGCACAGCCTCTACGAGGAGATGATCCGCGTGCCGCTGATCATCAAGCCGGCGGACGGTCTGGGCGTCCGGCCGGGGGTGGTGCGCGGTCCGGTCGCGCTGATGGACGTGATGCCGACGGTGCTGGAGCTGCTCGGTGTTCCGCGGCCGGCGACGTTCGACGGACGGTCGCTCGCCGGCCTGCTCCGCGGTGGCGCGGGTCCGGACGGTGTGCCGATCTACAGCGAGGGGACGCTCTGGGGCGACGAGCGGGTAAGCTGGCGGGACGGCCGATTCAAGCTCATCCGCAACGCCGCAACCGATACCGACGAACTGTACGACCTGCACAACGACCCCGGCGAGCGTAACAACCTGCTCGAGACGCAGTCGGCGGACGCAACGCGGCTGCGCGAGGCACTGGAGGCGTTCCAATCAGCGCTGCGCGAGCGCGCGGCGTCGCTGCCCGAGCAGGCGCCGGCACAACTGGACGCGGCGATGCAGGAGCGGCTCAAGTCGCTGGGGTATATCCGCGACTGAGCGATCGTGGCACGCACAGCGAATCAACTGGCCATGCCACTGGGAAACTGTTGGAATCAAGCCAATGGTCGACGACCTGGACGAGGTCGAGGTGGGTATCTTCGACGGCGACCCGCGCGGCGCCGATCGCGGGGAGGGCGGCGGCCCGACGTTCGATCGGGCACTCACCGGGACGGTTCCGCCCTGGGCGGTTCCGGCAGCGCTCGCGTTGATCACGCTGGGCGTGTACCTGCCGACCTTTCGCAATCAACATTTCCTCGTCTTCGGCGACGCGGCATTGCTCAACGTCGAGGGTCCGTCGTGGCGCGGGCTCGGCGCGGACAATCTCCACTGGATGTTCACAACGCGGCACCAGGGCGTCTATCAGCCGGTCACCTGGCTGAGCCTCGGCCTGGATCACCTGATCTGGCGCAGCGCGCCGCAGGGTCTTCACTTCAGCAGCCTGTTGATGCATATCGGGGCGGTTGTGCTGCTCTATTCGATTCTCCTGAGGTTGGTGCGCGCAGCGGGCATATCACACTCGGCATCGGTGAAGTGGGGCGCTCGTTGTTGTGCAGCGTCGGGTGCGCTGCTGTTCGCGGTCCATCCCCTGCAAGTCGAGGCGGTGGCCTGGACGGCCGCGCGGGCCGACGTGTTGAGCGGCATGCTGGCGCTGCTCTGCGCGTGGTGCTACCTGCACTATGTAAACGCGTCGCGCCCGGCGCCCGGGGCTGTGTGGTACACCGCAAGCGTTATCGTATTCAGCGCAGCGGTGCTGGCAAAGGTGAGCGTGTCAACCCTGCCCTTTGTGCTGGTGTTGTTGGACGTGTATCCACTGGGGCGGCTTCGCCGCGACGCAACGGGGCACCGACCGGTGCGTCCGATCGCCGACAAGGTGCCGTTCGTGGCGATTGCGCTGTGCGTAATCTACCTGGCAAGTGACGCCATGAGGCCGCTGATCGAGGGTGCCCCGGAGCTACCGGTCGCGACGCGGGTGGCGCTGGCCGGATACGGGCTCTTGTTCGCGCTAAGCAAGTCACTCATACCGTTGGGGCTGTCGCCGATCTACGAGCGGCCTGAGGATCTGGGGCCCTACATGGCGCGGCTTTGGTTATGCACCGCGTCGGTCGTGCTGATCACACTGGCGACGCTCGGATACGCGCGGCGGCGCCCGGCATGGGCGGTGGCCTGGCTGTCGTACATTGCGCTCTTGCTGCCGGCGGCGGGCACGTTGTGGATTTCGCCTCACCTCTGGTCGGATCGATACAGCTACACGGCCAACGCGGCACTGTGTGCGATTACGGCCGGTGTACTGGCACAGGCGCTCGGCCGCTGGGCTGCGGCTGGCGCGCGCCGGTCGGTCTTGGCAGCGGGCGTGGCCGTCGTGATCTGCGTCTGGGCGATGCCCGCCGTCGCGACCTGGCGGCAGATCGCCATCTGGGAAAGCGCCGATACAGTTCTGCTGTGCGCGCTGCGCCAGAACTCCCAGAACTGGATAGCAAGGCGCGATCTGGCGTTCTACTACAGCGAGCGCGCAAAGGCCGAACTGGATGAAGTACGGGTGCGTGACCTACTCCAGCGCAGCGCAGAACAGTATCGGCGGCTGATGGAGCAGCGCCCGGCCGAGGTGCAGGTGCTGGTCAATTTGGGCACAGTATATGCCCGGCTTGGCGAATACGATGCGGCGACGCGCACCTTTCGCCAGGCTTTGGCCCTCGATCGAAACTTGTTCGAGGCGCATTATAACCTCGGGATTCACGAGCTGCTGGTGCAGCGGCGAGCGGAGCAGGCGATCGGGCATTTTCAGTCCGCAGCCGCGCTCAACCCTGCCAGTTTTGAATCCCGATTCAACCTCGCGGCCGCCCACGCGG
>CAZNDQ010000017.1:18329-19567 GCA_964571825.1 uncultured Planctomycetales bacterium
GAGCAGGCCGAGGCGAGCGTACGCAGCGCACTGGCATTGCGCCCGGACTCGGTCGACGCGGCGATCCTGCTCGCTGAGATTGTGCTGGCACGCGGAGAGGAGGATCGCGCGAAGGAACTGCTGGGATCGATTGATGCGTCTGGAGAACTCACCGCCAGCGCGCGGGTGAAACTGAACAGTCTGATGCGGCGCGTGGGTTGGGAGCCGGCGCTGCCGGCGGCGGACGAAGGCGTGGCCCCGGTGACGTTACGGCCGCCCAGCGATCCACAGGAGCTACAGCGGTCGATCGATCGCCTGCGAGAAACGGTGCAGGCCAATCCGCGCGATGCAGGGGCGTACAACGACCTGGCGAACCTGCTCTCGATGGTCGGGCGGACGGAGGAAGCGCTGGCCGAGTACAATCGGGCACTTGAAATCAAACCGGACTACGTCGAGGTGTACCTGAATCGGTCAATTGTGTTGCGACGCGCTGACCGTGCGGCTGAGGGCGTTGCGGTACTGCGGAACGGACTGGAGCGGCTGCCGGAAAGTGCGCCCCTGATGTGGACGTTGGCGTGGCTGCTGGCGACGCACGAGGATCAGGCGTTACGCGACGGCGGGGAGGCCCTCAGACTGGCAGAGCGGGCCGTGGAACGCACGGGCCACGCAAACGCGGAAGCGCTGGTTTCCCTGTCGGCAGCGCAGGCTGAGAATGGGCGGGTCGAGGACGCGGTCCGAACCGCCCGCCAGGCGGCCGAGTTGGCCCGCACGCAAGGAGCGGCTAGTTTGGCGGAGAAAATAGCGGTCCTGCTGGAGTACTATCAGCGGGGCGAGGCCTACCACGGCACCAGGTAACGCTCGCGGGCCGCGATCGGAAGGCGGAATCTATGTTGATCGTTCGTACGCGGACAACCGGTTTGTTATTCGGACTGCTGCTGGCGGCGACGCCGATCGTCACAGCGCAGGACGAGCAACCGGTTGCTGCACCGAGTCCGAGGACCGCCACGCAGCCGACCACCGGCGACCCTGACGAGGACAAGCTGCATGGCGCCGAGACCGTAGTGCCGTTGCCGCCCGATCTGCCACCGATGGACACCCCGGCACAACGGCGGCTAGAGGAGGTCATTGCTTCATATCGACGGAGGGTCGAGGAGAAACCGAACGACGCCGTAGCGCACAACGATCTGGGGACGATCTTGGCGCAGGTCGGCCGGCTGGAGGAAGCGGAGCCCTGCTTCCGGCGGGTGGTGGAGATGCGG
>CAZNDQ010000018.1:0-792 GCA_964571825.1 uncultured Planctomycetales bacterium
GGCCACCGCAAATCCTCCCCCCGCCGCCGCAACGGCCGCTGATCAGATTTGCCGACGCAACCATGCCGAGCACCAAGTCGTCATTCTGAGCGCCAGCGAATCTCGGGCGCCGGGATCGAATCACACCGCCTGCCAAGCGTGCTGCCGCCACCATCGGCAACTCGGCCCCGTCGCACCAAATCACGTCCATTCAATCGGATACGAGCCTTCATCCACGGCGCCGTCCTTCAGGCTGACTGAGAATGGCACCCAGCGATCACTTGGATCCCACGATTCACCGCGAAGCGCATCGCCATCTACCATCAGATTCCTCAACCCATCGAATGAAATCCGGCGCGTGCACCACCGGCACCCCCCAGCGTCATGACAAATCACATCTGTGAGAGAAACGAGCAGGGCCAATCCAGATTCTGGAATCCGAATGATTTCAGTAATCTGGGATTTGAGCCTTTCGCAAGTACGAGTCCTTGGATTGACTCGATATGCATCGCCCCTGGCGATTACGAGAATCGTCGCCTGATCCGGGTGCGAACGGACGTCCGAGCAATAGGAAGCACCACCCTGCCCAAGGAAATTGCCAACCCATTCGTCCGCCTCGCCGCAATTGAATTCGACTACAAAGCCCTCGCTATAGGTACGATGCTCAAGCCAGTTGAGTTCCACCACCTCCGGACCTGTACCGGGCAATCCGGGGAGGATGCGAAACTTGAGCGGTCCTTCATCCATGGGCGCACTGCGCTTGAATTGATCGCTCACACGTGCTCCGGCGGCGCGATCCTCTCCATCTGCCCC
>CAZNDQ010000018.1:802-19515 GCA_964571825.1 uncultured Planctomycetales bacterium
CCTTCGCCAGCTTTTCCTGATACTCGCGCCAGGTCATGGGCGCGCGGCCGGTGTCGATCCGCTTCATCGTGATGCACGTATCCACCGGGCATACCAGCGAGCACATATTGCAGCCGACGCACGTGTCCTGCTTGATCGTATACACGTTGACGTACCCGTCGCCGGCGCCGAAAACATGCTGCCGCCCGCCGCTGGTGAATGTCCGCTCCTCCAGCGCTGCCCGAGCCGCCGCCGCGCCCTTGCCGTTTCCCTTCTCCGCGCGCTTCCCGTTGCCCCCCGCCTGCGCCGCTACCAGCCGCTTGACGAACTCCCCCTCCTCCACCTTCTCGCGGTTGATCGACTGATGGCACCCATCCTCGCAGGCGATGTAGCACAGCCCGCAGTTGATGCACTTGCTCTGATCGATCTCCGCCACCACCTTGTAGTTCAGATTCAGGTCGCTCCACTCGCGCACCCGCCCCACGGATGCCCCGACGAAATCGTTCACGCGCCGATACCCCTTGCTCCGCATCCACCCCGTCATCCCGTCGATAAGTTGCTCGACGAGGCGGAACCCGTAGTGCATCACGGCCGTGCACACCTGAGTCGTCGACGCCCCCAGCAGCATGTGCTCCACCGCATCCGGCCACGCCTGAATCCCCCCGATCCCGCTGATCGGCAGCCCGATCTCCGGGTCCGAGGCGATCTGCGACACCATGTGCAGCGCGATCGGCTTGACCGCCGGCCCGCAGTAGCCCCCGTGTGACCCGTACCCATCCACATGTGGCTTGGGATACAGCGTCTCCAGATCGACGCCCATGATGGAGTTGATCGTGTTGATCAGCGCGATCGCATCCGCCCCGCCGCGCTTTGCCGCGCGCCCGGCCGCGCGCACATCCGTGATGTTCGGCGTCAGCTTCACCATCACAGGGATCCGCGCCGCCTCCTTTACCCATTCGACGATCATGCAGGTGTAGTCCGGCACCTGCCCCACGGCCGACCCCATCCCCCGCTCGCTCATCCCGTGCGGGCAGCCGAAGTTCAGCTCGATCCCGTCCGCCCCCGCATCCTGCGTCCGCCGTACGATGTCCGCCCACGTTTCCTTCTTCGATTCCACCATCAGCGAGACGATCACCGCGTGCCCCGGGAACTCGCGCTTGACCTCGGCCACCTCGCGCAGGTTGTCCTCCAGCGTCCGGTCGGTGATCAGCTCGATGTTGTTCAGCCCCATCACCTTGCGGCCGTCGTAGTCCACCGCGCCGTAGCGCGAAGAGACATTGACGATCGGATCATGCGTCAGCGTCTTCCACACCGCCCCGCCCCAGCCCGCCTCGAACGCCCGCCGCACCTGGTAGCCCGAGTTCGTCGGCGGCCCGCTCGCCAGCCAGAACGGATTGGGCGCGCGAATGCCGCAGAACTCCACCGACAGATCGACGCTCGCCGGATGTGATGCACCCATCACCGGCTCCCTTCCTGCTGTTGCAAGTATTGATGTATGGCCCCCGCGGCCGTCTTCCCGTCCTGCACTGCATTGACGACCTCTTCGCCCGCCCCCGCGCGGCAGTCGCCGCCCGCAAACAGCCCCCGCACCGACGTCGCCCCCGTCTCCCGCTCCGCCACCACCCGGCCGCGCTTGTCGATCGCCAGCCCCGGCAGCGCACGCAGGAGCTCGAGCACCGGCTCCTGCCCCAGCGCCCGGATGACGGTGTCGGCGGCGATCGTAAACGCCGACCGCGGCACCGGCGTCAGCTTCGCCGTCCGCCCGCGCCCGCTCATCTTCACCCGCGTGAAGCGCACACCGGCCGCGCGGCCCCCGCGCCCGACGATCCGCTGCGGCACCGCACCGAACTCGAACTGCACCCCCTCTGCCCGCGCAGCATCCTGCTCGTGCTGGAACGCCGACATTGCGGCCGCGTCGCGCCGATAGACGATCGTCACCTCGTTCGCTCCGAGCTGCCGCGCCGTCCGCGCCACGTCGATCGCTGTGTTCCCCCCGCCGATCACCACCACGCGCGGCCCCACCTTCACCTTCGCTGGCGGCTTCGTGTGCACCGCGTGGATGAACGCCAGACTTTCCAGAACGCCCTTCAGGTCCTCGCCCGGTATCCCCAGCGGCGCGGTGCGCCCCAACCCGATCCCGAGGAACACCGCGTCACACTCCGTCAGCAGCGCCGCCAGCTTCCTGCCGTTGATCGGCTTGCGCAGGTGCAGCTTCGCCCCCAGCGCCAGCGCCCGCTCCACCTCGCTCTGCGCGAACGCGGCCGACATCTTGTACGGCGCGATGCCCACCGTATTCAGCCCGCCGGGAATGGCCGCCGCCTCGAAGACGTCTACCGCGTGTCCGCGCTTGCGCAGCTCATGCGCGCAGGTCAGCCCGGCCGGCCCCGCGCCGACGACGGCGACACGCCGGCCGGTATCGGAGCCGGCCGAGTAGAAGCCGCCGCTGACCTCGTGCGCCGTGTCGCACGCATGCCGCTGCAGCAGCCCGATCCGCACCGGTGCGCGCAGCATGGTGTTGTCGACGCAGGCCCCTTCGCAGAGCACCTCGGTCGGGCAGACCCGCGCACACGACCCGCCGAAGATGTTCGCGTCCAGTATCGTCTTCGCCGCGCCGATCTCGTCGCGGTGCAGGATTTGCCGGATGAACCGCGGAATGTCGATGTGGGTCGGGCAGGCCCGCGTGCACGGCGCGTCAAAGCAGTAGAGGCAGCGCGCCGCCTCAGTCACGGCCTCGGCCGGCGCAAGCGGCGGATGAAACTCCGCGATCCCCGGCTCCGCCGCCCGCAGCACCGTCCCCGTCTCCGCCCGCCTTTTGCTCATTCATCACCATCCTCAATTCAGCGAGTCGCTCAGTACGCCATTCCGCTCGCCGTCATGCTGAGCGAAGCGAAGCATCTCTAATCGCGCGTGCGCACAGCACGCCGATCACGCGCGCCCCGTCATCCTGAGCGCAGCGAAGGATCTCTAATCGAACTGCCCGTTCAGCACGCCGACAACCGCTCGCGCGACAGTATTCCGCATTCCGCATTCCGCATTCCGCATTTCTTCCGTTGTCATCCTGAGCGCAGCGAGGCATCTACGCCCTCCCCACTTTGTCGCGCTCAATGAACCTCCCGTGCCCGTTCCGCCCGACGAACTTGTAGTCGTCGACGATCTGCGTGCCGCGGCTGAACGTGTGCTCGGCGAAGCCCGCCAGGCTCCAGCCCTGGAACGGGCTCCAATCGCAGTTCGTCTGCAACTGCGCGAAGTCCACTTTGCGTTTGCGCGTCGGATGAAACACCGCGATGTCCGCGTCGGCCCCGACCTTGATCTCGCCCTTGCGCGGGTGCAGCCCCATGATCTTCGCCGGCCCGCTGCAGCACCGCTTGACGAACTGGTTCACCGACAGCTTCTTCTTCAGCACACCGTACGTGTACACCGCCGGCAGCAGCGTCTCCAGCCCCGGCATGCCCATCGGGATCTTCGTCCAGTCGCCGCCCCACATCGCCTTCTGCTCGCGCGTGAACGTGCAGGTATCCGTCGAGATGTTGCACACCTCGCCGCGCTTGAGACCTTCCCACAGCCGCTTCTGGTCGCGCGGCTTCTTCAGTTGCGGACACGTCGCGTACAGGTGCCCCTCCGGCTGCCCGAACACCTTGTCGTCGAGCACGAGGTACTGCGCACACGTTTCGGCGAGGATGTCCACCCCCTCGCGCTGCGCGTCGCGGATCAGGTCCGCCCCCTCGGCCGTGGACATGTGCACGATGAACGACCGCCCGCCCGTCACGCGCGTCCAGTGGATCACCCGCTCGATCGCCTCCGCCTCGATGTAGTTCGGCCGGGTCATCACGTGCAGCATCGCCCCGTGCTTTTCCATCTGCTCCGGCGTATGGTGCCGCTCGATCAGCAGATCGAGCACCCGGCTCGACTCCGCGTGCACCAGCAGCATCCCGCCCAGTTCGCGCATCTTCTCCAGCGCCGCGTAGATGGCCGCATCGTCCGACTGCCAGCCCTCCCGCTCATAGATCATGAACTGCTTGAACGTCGGGATGCCGCGCTCGAAGATCGACTTGACCTCGCCGCCGTGCCGCCGCCAGTTGGTGATCGCGCAGTGAAACGTGTAGTCGATGCACGCCTTGCCGTCGGCCTTGGCCATCCAGTTGTCGACCGCCTGATTCAGCGTCTCGTCGCCGTAGGGAATGGCAAAGTCGATCAGCGTCGTCACGCCGCCGCAGGCGGCCGCGCGCGTCCCCGAGTCGTAGTCGTCCGACGACGTCGTGCCGCAGAACGGCAGCGCCAGGTGCACGTGCACGTCGATCCCGCCGGGGATGACGTAGCGCCCGCGCGCATCGACGATCTTCGTCCCCTTGCCCGTGCGCTTCGCCAGCCCGCGCCCGACGGCCGCGATCCGCTCGCCGCGGATCCCCACGTCCGCCTGCACCGACTTCGTTTCGCTGACCACGGTCCCGCCGGAGATGATCGTGTCGAACTGCATGACCGCAGCCTCCTTGTGCGCTGCCCGCGCGATGGGTGAAACAGTCAATTATCGTTTGAGCGGAAAGCGCCCGTCAAGCAGCCGCGCGGCCTCGATGTCCTGAGACTATGCTTGAGGCATGCAAGGTCTCGGTCGCGGACTTGGCTCGTCCACGACAGGTCTGGCTAGGGCTTCGCGGCCTCCGGCCGGCGCGGTGCAGGCACTCCTTCGAGCAGCCCCCGCGTGCTCAGGTCTTCGTCGATCTCGGGCCAGTGAATACCGAAGCCGCCGCCGCAGACCTGCCAGTTGGCCCGCTGCGCCGGCGTGGCATTGAGCAGGCGCGGGTACCAGGCGAGCGGCACAGTAATCGTCCTCCCATCAGCGAGATCGACGCTCAGGGTGTCGTCGTCGAAGCGCACATCGCTCACGCGCTCACCCGGTTTCGGAACCGAAGTTGTCATACCAGGCCTCCAGAAACTCCCCTCCGTGCTCCACGACGGTGCGCCGGATGTCGCGCAATTCCCTGGGTCGAAACCCAAGATTGTACGCCAATTCCACCGGTTCCAGCCAAAACTTCGCCGTGTGGGCATCACGATCCACATGAACGTGCGGTGGCTCGCCGCGGTCATGGCTGTAGAAGTATATGCGATATGGACCGATCCGGGCGATTGTCGGCACCATTGAGCCTCGTCTAGGCGCCCCCGCAGCTCCCGACAGGCGCGATATTATCTGACTCGGGCGCCGGTTGAGCAGCCTGTCCCCGCGCCCGCACCGGCCACATCAGCAGCGCGTAGACGACGAACGACACGCCGAAGCTGATGAACCAGGCGTAGTGGTACAGCTCCACCCACAGCGGCGCGATCGCCCACCGCGTGCTCACCGTCCCGATGAACCCCGGCACGCACGGCGCGATCCCCGCGACCAGCGCGATCATCGCCCGCGGGCTGAAGCCGCCGACGTACCAGTACCTCCCGCCGCGCGTGTACAGCGCCGGCAGATCGAGCCGCCGCCGCCGGATGACGAAGTAGTCCGCGATTAGCACGCCCCCCACCGCCCCCAGCAACGACGCATACGCCACCAGCCACTTGAAGATGTAATCCCCCGACTCCGCCAGCAGCTTCCACGGCTGCATGGCGATTCCGACCACCCCCGTGATCAGCCCGCCGATGCGGAAGCTGATGCGCCGCGGCCACAGATGCGCGAAGTCATTTGCCGGACTCACCACGTTGGCGGCGATGTTCGTCGCCAGCGTCGCCAGACACAGCGCCAGCGCCGCAACGATCAGCACCGCGCGATTCTCGAACCGCGCCATCAGCGCCACCGGGTCCCAGATCTCCTCGCCGAAGATGACGATCGTCGCCGACGTCACGGCCACCCCGATGAACGAGTACAGCGCCATCGTCGTCGGCAGCCCCAGCGCCTGCCCCAGCACCTGGTCGCGCTGCGACCGCGCATAGCGCGAAAAGTCCGGGATGTTCAGCGAGAGCGTCGACCAGAAGGCGATCGCCCCCGTCAGCGCCGGGAAGAAAAACCGCCAGAACTGCCCTTCCCGCGCGCCGCCGGGGACGAACTTCGACGGCTGGTCGAGCATCGGCCCGAACCCGCCCGCGTTCTTCCACGCCCACCACAGCAGCAGGAACCCCAGCGCGATCAGCAGCGGCGCCTTGATGTTCAGCAGCAGCCGGATCGAGTTGATCCCCCGATACACCACCAGCATGTTCAGCAGCCAGAAGAAGAGGAAGCACCCCGCCTGCGGCAGGTTGATCCCGATCGCGCCGAGCACCGGCGCCTCATGCCACGCCGGGAAGTAGACACACATGATCGTGTAGATCGCGGCGCCGCCGATCCACGCCTGGATGCCGAACCACCCGCACGCCACCAGCGCCCGCAGCAGCGCCGGGATGTTCGCCCCCAGGATCCCGAACGATGAGCGGCAGTACACCGGAAAAGGAATGCCGTACTTCGTCCCCGCGTGCGCGTTCAGAATCATCGGGATCAGCACGATGCTGTTGCCCAGCAGGATCGTCAGCACCGCCTGCCACCAGTTCATCCCCTCGGCGATCATCGACGAGGCGAGTTGATAAGTCGGCACGCACGCCGCCATCGACACCCACAGCGCCGCGATGTCCAGCGTCCCCCAGCGCCGCTGCGCCAGCCCCGTCGGCGCCATGTCGGCGCTGTAGTAGGCCGAGTGTGACAGGTCGGCCGTCAGCTCGACGATCCCGCGCGAATGCCTGACGCCCGCACCCTCTGCAATGCCGGAAATGCCTCCGGAAATGAAAGAACCGCCCGCACATTCCGCCGTGGACGCAGCGCCCCCGCCTTGAGGATTGGATTGTGTTCCCGCGACCGGCTGATCCATGAAGACCGAATGCTAGCCGCCCGCGCTTCGCCGGGCAATCGCGCCGCACCGCCGGCTGACCTCGCGCCAATTCCCCACCGACGTCCGACCGCCATGCAGCATGTGCCGAGGCATTGGCGGCGGGCCCCCGATCGCGCCTTCGCCGACGTAGCCGCCCCTCCGTGTGCCACTGCTTCAAGCAGTGCGATGGCCATCCGGCATGCGACCACCACCGCCGTTCCCGCCCGCTCTCCGACGCGCGGTACCCTTACTCATTCCGCATTCCGCATTTCGCATTCCGCATTTCTGCCCTGCCGCTCCAGCGCCGCCAACCGCGCTTCCAACTCGACGATCCGTCGCTCCTGCGCCTCAACCACCTGGTGCAGCCCCTGAATCGCCGCCAGCGCTACCCCATCGGCATCGACCGTCGTGATCCGCCGCTCATCCTCGCCCACGCCGAACGCCGCGTAAAAATCCTGCGCCGTCGGCCCGATGTGCACGTCTTCCACCGACTGCGACTTATAGTTCCACCGCATCACCGGCAGCTCCACGACGCGCGCCAGCACGCTCAGCACATCCACCGCGGCGAAGTTCTCCTTCGCGTTGCGGTCGCTCAGGTTGCTCCACGTCCCGCTGCCCGCAGCCAACTCGACCCCGGCCGTCGATGCGCCCGCACCGTTGATCGCCGAGACAAACACCGCGCCTCCGGTTGCGCGCACCGCGAACTGATTCTCCGCCGCCGCGAAGTTCGACTCCCCCGCAGCCGGAAAATCGAAGTTGTT
The DNA here is from genome assembly GCA_964571825.1 of uncultured Planctomycetales bacterium. Classification (GTDB taxonomy): domain Bacteria; phylum Planctomycetota; class Phycisphaerae; order UBA1845; genus CAZNDQ01. The sequence goes on from CAZNDQ010000018.1 coordinate 8,358, forward strand.
TCTGTCCGCCCACGTGAACGACCCATCCTCCGCCGCGATCGCCCGATGCCCCGCCGCCAGGCTCGTCTCTCCCAGTGCCTGATTCCGCTGCCCGCCCGGGATCATCGACGAATGCCCGCTCGCCACGTTATCCACGCCGCCGCTCACCGTGGAATTGGTTGCGCCCGCCCGATTGCTTCGCCCGCCCCCCACCGTCGCAAAGCTGCTCTCGGCGCTGTTCGAATCCCCGCCCGCAACCGTGGCGTGGTTCCCCGTCTCTCCGCGCGCCTCCGCCTCGTCCGCGTTGAGCGACATCAGCCCGGCTCTGTTGTTTGAGCCCCCGCCGATCGTGCAGTTCGCGTCGATCGTTCGGTTGTCGGTTCCCCCCGCGATCGTCCCGCCGAATCCCGCCGACTCGTTGTCTCTGCCGCCACCGATGGTCGTGCTGTTTCCCGCGGCAACGTTGTTGACTCCCCCGGCCACTGTCGCGTGCGCCCCCTCGGCCACGTTGTTCAACCCGCCGCCAATCGTCTGATACTCCTCCGGATCGCCGCGCATCGCGAGGTTCAAAAACCCCGCACGGTTGTTCGCGCCCCCGCTCACCGTCGCCCCTTCTTCCGACGCCCGGTTCTCACGCCCGCCGCCGATGGTCGACTCGCGCCCCACGGCCGCATTCTCCGATCCGCCCGCCACCGTCGAGCGATACCCCCGCGCCTGATTGCTGAACCCTCCGCCTACCGTCGAGTAGTCGAACTCGGCGATGTTCAATTCGCCGCCACCGACCGTTGCGTGGTGCGCCGTATCCCCGCGCGCCTGCGCCTCGGCCGAGAGCGTCTCGAAGAACCCGGCCACGTTGTTCTCTCCGCCGCCGATTGTCCCGTACGAATACGTCACGCGGTTGTTCGCGCCGCCGCCGATCGAACCGTGCGCGCCCGCCGCCGTGTTCAACTCACCCCCCGCCACTGTCGCGAACGGTTCCTGCGCGTGGTTCCTCTCGCCACCGGCAACTGTGCCGCATTTGTTGTCGGCCTGGTCCTCGCTCTCATCCCCGACGATGTTGAACTGCCCGCCGCCGATCGTTCCCACTTGGCCGTAAACCGCATTGCCCTGGCCGCCGAGTACGGAGCCGCCTTCACCCAGGACCACCTGGAAGAGCCCGCCACCGATCGTCGCGAACTGCTCCCCGGCCATATGGCCGCCGCCTCCGCCGATGAAGCTCGCCGAATCCGAGATGGTGTTCTGTGTACCCCCGGCGATCGTGCTCGCCGCCGAATTCACACCCGTCACCACGTTGTCGGCCGCACCGCCAATGAGGTTCGGCACATCCAGCGCCGTCGGCTCAATCCGTAGCGCGCGCAGTCCGTTAACATGCAGCTCCAGCGGCTGAAAGTCCGTCGTCCCGAGGAAGTTGGTCCCTGCCACCGTCCCCGTGTTCCCCGTCAGGCTCCAATACAGCGCATCGGTGACGTCCGTATCCAGCGCCAGCGCCTCATCAATCAACACCAGCCCCGCGCCCGGCACCACCACCGCATCCATCCCCGGCGGCCCCTGCTCGCCCGGTGGCCCTTGCTCGCCCGGCGGCCCTTGTTCGCCCGGCGGCCCCTGTTCGCCGGGAGGCCCCTGCTCACCCGGAGGACCCGGCTCACCCGGCAGCGGCTGCGCCACCCCGTCCATGCAACCCGTCAGCACCAACACCGCCAGCAGCATCCCGCGCCCGACCATCGTGTTCAGCCAGTTCCGCTTCATGACCTCGCCTCCGTTGCCACAGATTCTCGCTCGATGTATGACTTTCGCCGCTGCCCACCTTGGGCGCAGACGACGTGGGAGATGTTTGTCGTCGGAGGGCCTGATCCCTGCCCGGTGTCTTCCGGACAACGGGTTCGTTCCCCCTCGGGCCTTCGCCCCATTACGCGGAATCCGCTTCCCGCGCCCCTCACCGAACCGGCAGTTTTTTCCAGAATCGTTGACGTGCCGCGTACGCCCCGGCCGAAATGCCACGGCCGGGCGGTAGGCGGACCCGCCCCGCCGCGTACAATACGTCGGGACGGCCGGTCCCCCTTTCCGATAACCGCTACGGTATCGCCATGAGCAACACCGCCGACGTCACCCAAATCCTCACCCAGCTCGGACGCGGCGACCGCGCGGCCGCCGACCGCCTCCTCCCCGTCGTCTATGATGAACTCCGCCGCCTCGCCGAAGCCCACCTCCGCACTGAGCGCCCCGACCACACCCTCCAGGCCACCGCCCTCGTTCACGAGGCCTGGCTCCGCCTCGTCAACCAGACCGAGGTGACGTGGAAGGACCGCGCGCACTTCTTCGCCGTCGCCGCCACCGCCATCCGCCGCGTCCTCGTCGACCACGCCCGCACCCATCGCGCCGAAAAACGCGGCGGCGCCCAGCAGCGCATCCCCCTCGACGACACCCCCGCGCGCGCCGCGCCCGAGCCCGTCGATCTCATCGCCCTCAACGACGCACTCGATCGCCTCGCGCAGCACGACCCGCGCAAATCGCAGGTCGTCGAACTCCGTTTCTTCGGCGGCCTCGACATCGCCGAAACCGCCGAGGCCCTCGGCGTCTCGCATGCGACGGTGGAACGCGACTGGACCTACGCCCGCGCCTGGCTCTATAGCGAATTGGAGAGCGGCGGACATGAACGCTGAATCATCCGCCGGCGGCGAAACACCCTGGTCGCGCACCGAGAGACTCTTCCTCGAAGCGCGCGCAATGTCGCCCGCACAGCGCGCCGAGTTCCTCGACCGCGCCTGCGCCGGCGACCCCGCCCTGCGCCGCGCCGTCCTCGCCCTCCTCGACGGCGACTCTCGTGCCGACGGCTTCCTCGACCGCCCTGCCCTCGGCGACGGCTTCCGTCTCGCCGATGTCGCTTCCGGCGCCGAAGCACCCGCGCCGCTCGACGAACCCGACCCCATCGGACAGCAGATCGGTCCCTACCGCGTCCTCCGCCGACTCGGCGCCGGCGGCATGGGCGTCGTCTACCTCGCCGAGCGCGCCGACGATGTCTTCCGCAAACAGGTCGCCCTCAAGATCATCAAACGCGGCATGGAGTCCGCCGAAATCCTCCGCCGCTTCCGCAATGAGCGCCAACTGCTCGCCCACCTCGAGCACCCCGGCATCGCCCGCCTCATCGACGGCGGCGCTCTCGACGACGGCCGGCCCTGGCTCGCCATGGAATTCGTCGACGGCACCCCCATCCACGAATACTGCGACCACCACACGCTCGACACCCGCCGACGCCTCGAACTCTTCTGCCTCGTCTGTGACGCCGTCGAGGCCGCCCACCGCAACCTCGTCGTCCACCGCGACCTCAAACCCAACAACATCCTCATCACCGCTGACGGCGCCGCGAAGCTCCTCGATTTCGGCATCGCCAAAACGCTCGCCGCCGACGCCGGCCCCACCGCCGCCAACGTCACCGCCGCCGGCGCGCAAGTCATGACTCCCCGCTACGCCAGCCCCGAACAGGTCCGCGGCGCGCCCATCACCACCGCCGCCGACGTCTACTCGCTCGGCGTCATCCTTTACGAACTTCTCACCGGCCATCACCCTTACACGATCCGCAGCGGCACCCGCGCCGAGTACGAACGCGCCATCGTCGACGAAGCGCCGCGCAAACCCAGCACTGTCGTCACGCACACCGAGAACATCCCCGCGACGGGCGATACGCCCGCCATCACCGTCACACCGCAGTCCGTCGCCGCGACGCGCGAGGCCGACCCCCACCGCCTTCGCAGCCGCCTCTCCGGCGACCTCGACGCCATCGTCCTCATGGCTCTGCGCAAGGAACCCGCGCGCCGCTATGCCTCCGTCTCCCAGTTCCGCGATGACATCCGCCGCTGCCTCGCCGGCCTGCCCGTCACCGCCCGGCCCGACTCGCTCCGCTACCGCACCGCGAAGTTTGTCCGTCGCAACGCCCTCGCCGTCTCCGCCGCCACCATCCTCGCCGTCACGCTCATCATCGCCACGATTGTCAGCAGCTCCCTCTACGTTCAGGCCGACAAGGCGCGCGATGTCGCCGAGAGCGCCCGCCGCGAGTCTGACGCCCAGCGCGCCCTGGCCCAGCGCTTCTCCGCCTACCTCAAGGACATGCTCACCTCCATCGACCCGCTCCGGGCGCGCGGCCAGGATACCACCCTGCTCCGCGAAGTCCTCGAAGCCGCGTCTGTCCGCTTCGACCGCGAACTCGCCGACGAACCGGCCGTCGCCGCCGATCTCCACCACACCATCGGCACGACCTTCCACCGCATCGCGCTCTATGACAAAGCCGAGCAGCACCTGCGCCGCGCGCTCGAGATGTCGCAGCGCGCTCACGACGGCCCTCATCCACAGACTGCCGACAGTCTGCTTCTCCTGAGTCAGATCCTCCAGGACCGCAGCACATTTGAAGAAGCGGAATCGACCGCGCAAGACGCTCTTGATATGCAGCGCGCAATGTATGGCACTGATCACCCCAAGACGGCCGCCGCCTTCAACCGCCTTGGCTCCGTCCTCGAGGCCCGCGGCCGCGACGGCGAAGCGGAGAGCGCTTATCGCGCCGCCCTAGACATCCACCGCCGCGCATCCGACCCAGATTTTGAGGGCCTCGCGGCCGCCGCCGGCAATCTCGGTGCCTTTCTCATCCACAAGGACCACGCGCAGGAGGAATGCGTCGCCCTCCTCCGCGAAACCGTCGACATCCGCCGCCGCAACGCCGATGAGAACCCGCTCCAGCTCTCCACCGCCCTCCACAATCTCGCCGGGCTCCTGCGGCGCAACGAAGACTACGACGAATCCGAGGCGCTCTACCTCGAATCGCTCGACCTTCTCCGCGCCAACATGCCTCCCGGCCACCCCGCCATCGCCGTCACCATGAACAACCTCGCCTCCACCTACGAGCACGCCGGCGACCTAGCCCGCGCCGAGCCGCTCTACCGCGAGGCCCTCGCCATCGAACGTGTCGTCCACGGCGATCGCCACCGCGACGTCGGCACCACCACCAATAACCTTGCCGGACTCCTGCGCAAGGCGCAGCGCTACGATGAGGCTGAGCCGCTCTATCACGAAGCCATCGCCATCTACCGCGAGACGCTCGGCCCCGACCACGCCTGGGTCGGCATCGTCCTCGGCAGCCTCGCCGCCCTCTACGAAGCCAGGGGCGACTGCGCCGCCGCCGCCCCCGTCATTGACGAATGCCTTCGCGTCCGCCGCCAACACTGGCCCGACGAGCACTGGCGCATCACCGCCGTCGAGAGTCTCCGCGCCGCCTGCCTCGTCGGCGCCGGCGAGTACGACGACGCCGAGCGCATCCTCCTCCGCTGCATTGACCTGCTCGACCCCGGCTCGCCGCAGCAGAAGACCTTCCGCGACGATTCCATTGTCCGTCTGATCCGACTCTACGAATTGACTGACCGCCCCGACGACGCCGCCCCCTGGCGCGTACAAATCTCCCCCTCGCGGTAACTCCAGGCGCCCCACACCGTCATGCCGGGAGAAGCGAAGCATCCATTACCACTTGCGCCCGGCACCCCGTGACATCTAACTTCCGACATCACGCATCCGACTCGCCTCACTTGCAGTTGGGCGGCGAGTTCTGCGCCGGCAGTCCGAAGGCGTTGCTGAAGAGGGAGAAGTCCAGCAGGTTGACGGCGCCGTCGCCGTTCAGGTCGGCACAGAAAAACACTTCGGCGGCGCAGCCGGGTGCCGGTGCCTGAAGCCCGAAGCAGGTCGCCAGCGTCGTGAAGTCGAGCAGGTCGACGAACCCGCTCTGGTCGACGTCCCCGCAGCCGCAGGCGGCCGGCGGTGCGCCGCCCCCGACCCAGAACCCGCCGCGCAGCGTGTACGATCCGCCGCTCATCACCCCCGCGTCCGGCTGGCCGATCGTGCCCGACAGTTCGTAGCCGCCGCCGGCCGTCGCCACCGCCCCGCCCCCGTCCACCGTGAACCACGGAATCTCGAACTGCCCGTACGCCGCCGCACAGCACAGCACCGCCGCCCCGCCGATCATCGCACTCCGCTTCATCGCACATCCCCTTTCGCCGGTCATGCGGAGCGCCAGCGAAGAATCTCGCCCACCACTTGCGCCCCGCACGCCATCACATCCGACATCTAACATCCGACATCCCACATGTCCCGGTACTCCGGGACCACTCAATTCCCGATCGTCGCCAGCCCGTAGGTCCCGCGGAGCGTCTTTGCCTGCGAATACGTCCCGATCCCCGAGTACGTCCCCGGGTCGATCAGCAGCGTGCCGCCGGCCGGCGTGGCGTTGATCGCGGCCGTCGCCGTCCCGATGAACGGATTGAAGAAGTCTCCCGCGTTCGTCCCGCCCGCCCCGGCGCGCAGCCAGCGGTCCCCGTTGAACGGATAGATTCCCCGGCAGGACAGCGCGTCGATCAGGCTGAAGTGGTCCCGCTGCCCGATCAGGTCCTGCCACGCCTGCCACGGCGCGTTGACCGTGATCGTGTCCCCGCCGTTGCAGGAGAACGCCGTCCGCCCGTAGTGCATGAAGGAATCGAAGTCATACGGCCCCCAGAATGATGACCCCGCCGTGATGTTGAAGTTGAACGCGCAGGAGATGAAGTTCCCCATCGCGTCGGCGCAGCCCTGGCAGGTGGCCGGGTGGCAGGCGTTCCCCGGCACGCCGCTCGAACCGCAGACGTTGCCGAAGTTGATCGTCACGTACGTGTCGCGGTCGGTTGCGCTCTGCTCGTGCCAGAAGCCGAGCGAATGGTAGATCTCGTGCACGATGATGATCTGCGTGTTCCAACTGACGATGTTGATGATCTGCATCCCGCCCTGCCGCCCGACCGGCGAGTTGTTGAACGTGCTCGACTGGAAGCGGATCCAGTCCGGATCCGTGCCCACCCGCGCGCGGAAGATGATCCCCGCCCGCGCGGCGACGGCGTTCATCGCATTGATCGCGTTCTGCTGGTTCGTCGCGTTGACGTTGGCGGCAAAGTCGTAGGGCACCGTCACGTTCCAGTAGTTGACCGTGCCGAACACGGCCCGCAGCGGCGCCGACATGAACGCCTCATACTCGTCGAGCCGCACCTGGATGTCCCCGTCGATGATGACGTATCCCGGCGTCAGGTCGTCCAGCAGCGGGTCGGGCGACATCCCCTCCAGCGCGAGCCATTCATCGACCACCGGACGCGCCTCCAGCGCTTCCTGAATCGAGGGCAGGCTCATGTACTCCGCCGTGGCTGACTCGCGCCCGTCCTGCGCCCCGGCCGTTTGGCTGCACAGCAGCACGCCCGCGCACGCATACAAATGGAATCTTGCCATCGTTTGTCACTCCTGCGCGCAGCGCCTACTGCAGGTTCACCAGCACCAGCACCAGCCCGCGCTCCCCCTCGGCCAGCGAACTCATCGCTTTGCCGATGATCGCGCCGTGGCTCCGCTCCCGATCGACCGCCTTCATCGCGTGCCCGGCCGTCTCCGACGTCGTCAGCAGATCGCCCGGATTGATCGCACCCGCGCCCGCATCGCACTTGACCCACACCCGGCCCGACAGCGCGATCGCCGGCGCCTCCTCGTGACCCGGCAGGTTGCCGAGGATCGCCCCCGCGGCAAAGTCGTTCGCCCCGCTCACGACGCCCGCCACCCGCGCGTTGTACGCCCCCCGCGCCACGCGCAGACTGCCCGCGTTCTCCGCGTCGATCTCCATCACCGTCCCCGGCTCGGCTTGCTCGCCGCTGGTCGGAAACCGCTCGGCCAGATCGGCGCCGATAATCTCCAGCACCTTCATCCGCGCCGTGCCGTTCACGTCCAGCCGCCGCGTCGGCGCCGTCGTGCCGATCCCCAGATTGCCCGCGGTGTCGAGCGTCATCCGCGCCGACGAGTTGGCGGTGAAGAAGTGCAGCGAGTGACTGGACCGCGTGCCCAGCCAACCGCCCGAAGAGTCCACATAGGATCCCACTTCGCGTGTGCCATCCGTATGCACCCAGCCGTAATGATCCACGAAAGGGCTGTCGACCGTACGAATGGTCAGTGGAAATGCCGGCGTTTGCGTCCCGATGCCGACGTTGCCGCCGCCGTCCTGCATGATGACGTTGCCCGAGGCACTCGCGGAGCGGATATACCAGTCTCCATTGGTGCCGTAGTGGACGTGGCTGGCCCACGGACCGAGGTTGGGCGCGTAGAACCGCGCCGTGTTGTCCACGGAAGACGCGGTGGCAGTGACCATGTCGAGCTTCGCCACCGGCGCCGAAGTACCGACGCCGACATTCCCCGTGTTGTTATTGAAGACGTTGTTGCCGCTGGAGGACCAGAAGCCGCCTCCGCCGGTTGCCGCCGTGTTCTGCGTCGTGCCGTCCGGGAACCGGAAGCCGCCGGTTGTGGATTCGATCGCGCCGGCCACGCTCAGTTTCTGCGCCGGACTCGTTGTTCCGATGCCGACGTTGCCGGCGGTATTGATCGTGAGCCGCGCTGGACCGTTGCCAGTAAACAGGTGTAACGGGTGAGCACTGAACGTCCCGAGCCATCCTCCACCCGAGCCGGTGAAGGTCACCAGCGCGTGGGTGCCGTCCGCGTGCATCAGGCCGTTGCCGGCCGCCTGAATCGTCAGTGGAGCCGTCGGTGTGGTCGTATTGATCCCGACGTTGCCGCTCGCACTGACGTACACCGCATCGACGATTCCGCCGCCGACGGCATCGAGAGAGTGCCCGTCGACGCCCGCGACCTTCAGCGCATAAGGCGCCGCCGTAACCTTTTGCCGCGGCGCAAGCGGCGTGCCCTCGACGACGACTTCCAGCCAGCGCGGCGAACCGTCCCAGGGCGCGGTGCCGAAGTCGAGGTCTACGCTGAACAACCCCTCGCTCACAGTGGTGTTCGGACGCAGGACCGGGCCCGCGACCAGGTTTCCTCCTGCCGAAGCGTCCCAGAGGAAGAACTCCAGGTCCGCCTGGCCGTCAAACTCGGCGCCACCTGACTTCAACCGGCCCTGGTAGGTGAATGCCGACGGCTGGGCCTGCGCGGCGCCGGCCAGAAAAGTCAAAGTGCCGATCAGGGCGGTCATCGTTCGCCGCCATGCGATCGTTCGATTCACGAGTAGCCTCCTCTGTTTCGTTTGGCCAACGGCCGCTCGGGCCGCATTCGCTGGACGGACCCACGGATTCACTGCGTAACGGCCCGGCGTTACTCACGCGCGGGATGTGGATTTTCCGGGGCGGCCGTATACTGGTTGAGTCGCGGGACGGGGATCGTGAGCATGTCTGATGAGTTGCGGGATCAGGTGGCTCGCGCCGTCGCGGGGGACAAGGACGCGCTGAGCGGCCTGCTCGAGCGGTTCGGCCCCGAGGTCGAAGCCGGTCTCCGGATCGGCGCGACCTGGCGCGGGCAGCTTGACTCTGCCGACGTGATGCAAGTGACGTATCTGGAGGCGTTTCTGCAGATCGGCCGGTTCGACGCCGAGCGGGCGCCGGCCTTCGCAGCCTGGCTGCGGCGAATGGCGCAGAACAACCTGCGCGATGCGATTCGCAGCCTCGAGGCCCGCAAGAGCCCCTCGCCGCGAAATCAACTGGATGCGTACGACGGCGACTCGAGCCTGGCCCTCTTCGACGTGCTGACGGCCGGCACCGGCACGCCCAGCGTCGCGCTGCGGAAACAGGAGGCCGGTCAGCGGTTGCGGGACGCCATGCGGCTTCTGCCGCCCGACTACGCCAGGACGATTCAACTGTACGACCTGGAAGGCCATCCGATCGAGGACGTGGCCGCGGTGATGGATCGCTCGCAAGGTGCGGTTTTTATGCTGCGGGCGCGAGGACTCGAACGGTTGCGTGAACTGCTGGGCGCAGGCTCGCAGATCCTCGAGTCACGCCCGTGAGTTTAATTGCCCGCTGCACGCAGTGGGGAGTGTGGCGCGCCCGAGATGCGCCGGGTGACGCTCGGAACGGCCCCTGTCTGGTAGCCCCGCTGGCTACGCCCGTTCCGGCTGGGGCGCGCAACCGGAGGTTGGCGGGTTACCAGCATGCCGCGCCTGAACCCCGAAAACCCTTCTCATCGCGCCTGGATTGAGCACGCCCGCGCCCAGTCCGAGGAGGCGGACCGTCAGGCTGCCACCGTCACACCCGCCGGCGCACCTGCTGACGCCGCACCACTGTCTCCGGATTATTTTCCCGGGTACGAACTGCAGCGCGAGATTCACCGCGGCGCGCAGGGCGTTGTCTATCGCGCCGTGCAGAAAAGCACCGGGCGTCGCGTCGCGGTCAAGCTGCTCCACGATCACGCGCTGGGTGGGCCGCTCGAACGCGCCCGCTTCGAGCGCGAGATGCGCGTGCTGGCGGCGCTGAAGCACGCCAACGTCGTCGCCATCCACGACGGCGGGAACCACGATGGACGGTTCTTTCTCGTGATGGACTACATCGCCGGCCAGACGCTCGACGTGTACATGGCCGGCCGATCGCACACCATCCGGCGCACCCTGGAGCTGTTTGGCCAGATCTGCGAGGCCGTGAACGCCGCACACGTCCGCGGGATCATCCACCGCGACATCAAGCCCGCCAACGTGCGCGTCGACGAGTCCGGCCGGCCCTTCGTTCTCGATTTTGGTCTCGCCAAACTGACGGCCGAAGCGCGCGATGATCTGCTGGCCGGGCATGGCAGCGCGGGCGGCACGCTCACCGGCCAGTTCCTCGGTTCCCTCCCCTGGGCGGCGCCGGAGCAGGTCGATGGCAACCCGGAAAAGATTGACATCCGCACCGACGTCTATTCGCTGGGCGTACTGCTCTACCAGATGCTCACGGGCAAGTTTCCCTACCCCGTATCCGGCCCGATGAAGACGGTGATGGAGGCCGTCGTCAACGCGGCTCCGCGACCGCCTCGCGCCGTCCGACGCGGAATCGACGACGAACTGGAAACGATCGTGCTCAAGGCACTGAGCAAGCAGCGCGAGCGCCGCTACCAGACCGCGGGCGAGCTGGGGGCGGACGTGCGCCGCTACCTGGCGGGGGAACCGATCGAAGCCAAACGTGAAAGCGCATTGTATCTCATGCGCAAGACGATGAGCCGCCATCGGGTGGCCCTCGCTGTTGTCGCCGGATTCCTGATATTGCTGGTCGGGTCCTCGGTGGTCGCCTGGACGCTTTCGGTTCAGGCACGGCGCTCGGCGGAATCGGCAAAGCGGGCGGAAGTCGCGGCCAGGACGTCGGAAGAAGTGGCCATGCTGCGGCTGCGAGATTCGCTGATT
>CAZNDQ010000019.1:0-19266 GCA_964571825.1 uncultured Planctomycetales bacterium
GCAGGATGGTCCGCGTGCCGCCGCAGGTGCCCCTCCAGCGCGCGGTGAATCAGCAGAAGCTGTTCGAGGGAGCGCACATACAATTCGCGCGGCAGTTTCCCCGCGACGAGTTCCGTCTGAAAGTCGATCGCTTCCGTCGCGTCGTGAAGCGACTGCGTGCTTTCCTTGAGCCGCTGCATGATTCCCGTACCGTTGCTCGCATCCATCGCGCTACTCCTTCGACCGGTGCCTCGTGCCTCCGCAGGTGAGGCGCTGCAGTGCACAGGCCGGTTGTTACCTGCGCCAGTCCGCTTCCGCTCACAATAACCGCTGTGCCAGGAGCGCCGGAACAATCAGCCACAGCAGCCCCTTGGCAAAAAAGAACAGGAACCCCACCACGCCCATTCGTCTGATCCAGCGTTTGATCGAACGGGAATCCCCATCCGTGCCTGACCGCGCCACTGCCCTGCTCCTGTATCGCCTCAGAATACCGGCGGGTGCCTGCCGCCAGAGTGGCCCGTCACCCGCTTATATGCAAAGCAGGTGATTGACCACCTTAACGGGGAGGGTAAGAGGCCCGCGTGCGCCTGTCAACGCGATTTGTGGCAGATTTTTTTGCTCGTGGCCGGATGGGCCGAGGCCTCCGGCGATTCTGTCGGCCGCTTCCGGCTACGGTACCGGGACGATGCGATAGACACGGCCGGTGTTGCTCGTCGGCGAGAACTGCGCACCGCACAGGATGTACAACTCCCCGTCCTCGTCCCGGCCGAGCGCGTGAATGAACTGGCTGATCTTGTTGTCGGGCAGGCCGGTAATCCTCAGCTCACCGAACTCCCACGTGCCGTCGGCCAGCTCTTCGGCACCGAGCAGTCGCCCATTGGGAAAGACAAAGCTGCTGCTCCAGTCAGCGAAGACATAGCGGCCGATGAGGTCGGGAATTGCGGCGCCGCGGTAGACATACCCGCCCGTGACGGAGAGGCCAAGTGTCAGGCCGTTCTGTACGTGCGGGTAGACGATAATCGGCGCGATCAGCGGGTCGCCGTCGGCGTCAATGTCGGCACAGTTGCCGAGCGGTGCCGGCGGGTTTGCCGTGTTGTAGCAACTGTTCCCTTCACGAATGTTCCAGCCGTGGTTGCCGCCCCTGGCAACGATATTCACCTCTTCGAACAAGTCCTGGCCGACGTCACCGACGAACAGTCGATTCGCGCCGCCGCTGTCAAAGGAAAAACGCCAGGGGTTGCGGAACCCCAGCGCCCAAATCTCTCCCTGCGCACCGGGATCGCCGACGAACGGATTGTCCGCCGGGATGACGTATGGGTTTCCGCTGTCGACGTCGATCCGCAGAATCTTGCCCAGCAGCACCGATTTGTCCTGCGCGTTGCCCAGACCGGCCGTGTGGCCGACGCCGATGTCGCCTGCGCCGCCGCCGTCGCCAATGCTGATGTACAGGTATCCGTCCGGACCGAACTCGACCTGGCCGCCGTTATGGTTGCCCTGCGGCTTGTTGATGTCGAGCAGCACTTGCTCGGAATTCGGGTCGGCAAGGTTGGCGTCGCCGGCCATCACCGCGAACTCGGAGATGCGCAGCTCGCTGTCGAAGTCCGCGGGATCGCCGGCGTCCTTCGGCGCGTTGTAGGCGACGAAGAATCGCCCGTTGTTCTCGTAATCCGGATGAAAGGCCAGGCCGAGCAGACCGCGCTCGTCGAACGCGCCGAGCGAGAGCTGGCTGATGACGGCTGTCAGGTCGAGAAACGGCGTGGGCAGCAACTGGTCGTTGGCGTCGAGGATCATCACGCGGCCGACCTGGTCGACGATGAACTTGCGGCCCGTGCCGTCACGCGGGACGGCCAGACCCAGGGGCGTCGTGAATCCCGTGGCGATCAACTCGACGGCGACCGTGCCGAAGTGCGGAAACGTCGCCGCGGGCAACAGGTTGCGCAGTTGGGCGCAACCGAGCACGATCGCCAGCGCTGTGGCGGCGCCCGCTGCCGGGCCCCAGCACATCCACCGGCGGTGCCTCGCATTCGCACGTCCCCGATGTTCCGGACAATCCGTTGAATCGGGAGCGCTGTGATGGACCAACGACATTTCTCCGTTCTCGGCGCTCATGGGAATCTCTCCCCGTTGGGGTAGGTTTCTGCTGGCGGACTGCGATATCGGCCGACCGCATCTTAGCGCGGCCGGCGTCGGTCCGGCAAGCGCCACCCTGCTCAAAGCGCAGCCGCGCCCGCCGGCCGGTCAATAGCCATATTCTCCCGAGTCGGCGAAGTAGGCGCGCGCGGCCAGCGTCAGCGCCAACCCGAGCGGCACGACGAGCAGAATCCCGCGAAGCAGGATCGCTCGCGGACCGCTCAACCTGCGCAGCGCGCCGAGCCGCATGACAAGCGGCGCGACGAGGCCCGCGCCGACGAGGGCCAGACTCGCCGGCGGCATTTCGGCGAAGTACCAGCCGTTGACGATCAGCCCGCACAGGACGGCGCAGGCCACGGCGCGCGCGCCGGCCGCCAGCGGCGCTGCCGGCCGCCAAAGCGAGACCAGCGCGCAGGCGGCGACGGCCGCCATCAGCGCGCCGCCGAGATCGCCCAGGCGCTTGCTGCCGGCGAGCACGAGTAGCGCGCTCGAAAACGCAAGGAACACCAGGAGCCAGAGGAACTGCTGGCGATCCGCCAGCGCGTGCATCCACCCATCGAGCGCCGACCAGGCGAGCAGCAAAACGAGGCAGGTGGCGGCGGGCCGGAGATATGCAGCCGGGCCTTCCCACTCGTATTCGCGCAGCGGCGCGAGCATCAACCAGACGGCGGCGCCAAGTAGCGCGGCGCGCATCAACAGAATCACGATGAGCGTGCGTGGGCGCGAGGAATTGCGCGCGCGCGCGGAAAAAAGTGAGATCACCAGTGCCGCAAGCGCCACGGGGCCCAGCCATTGCCAGGCTTCGTTGGGCAAGAGTGGTCGCTTAGGCGCAACTGCCCAATCGGCAAGGAGATAGGAGAGAGCGACGGCAGGTGCAGCAGCGAAGTGCGTCGCGCGGAATATGAGGAGTATCACAATCGAGGCGCCTGCGGGAAGGAGGATGCCGAGGAGCAGGCTGCGAAGGATCATGTCGGGGGTCACGCAGCCTCCTCCTGGGCGCGGTGGCCCGCAGGTCGGAGCGTAATCGTGTGAGACTTCGCGCGGCTTCGCGCCGGGCACCATGCCATCCCCTGCGCGTGCCGCGACCATCTGTGCATTACTGCTGCTGCACACATTCGAGGGCGACGGTGATGCGCACGTCATCACTGAGCCCGTCGAGCATAAAGCTCATGCCAAAGTCACTCCGTTTGATTTCGAAAACGGTCTCGAAGCCGACCCGCTGCGCACCGCCGGGGCCGGGTCCCGCGCCGGTCTTGACCAGCGTCACCGTGATCTCTTTTTTCACGCCGTGCAGTTCCAGTTCACCGACGACTTCGTACTCGGTATCCGAGGTCTTTTTGAACGAACTGCTGGTGAACTTCGTCACGGGGAACTGTTTGGCGTTGAAGAAGTCGGGCGACTCGAGGTGCTTGTCGCGCTTGGAATCGCCCGTATCGACGCTCGATGTCTTCACTTCAACGGTAAGGGCGTTGTTGGCAGCGTCGCCATCGTCCCAGGTGAGCGTGCCGGAAATCTTGTTGAAGCGCCCGTGGAAATAGCTGATGTTGAGGTGCTTGACGCGAAACAGCAGCGACGAGTGCACGCCGTCAATCTGAAACGTCTCGGCGGCCTGCGCGTCACCTATGCCGGCCGAGATCGCACCCAGCATCGCACCCACCACTACTGACAGTCTGACTGCGCTGCGCATCGTTCACTCCTTGCAATCTTGTTGCACGATTTCCGGCCCGGCTCGCATCGGCCCGGCCGGGGCCCGACCGCCACCGCGCGGCGGTCCGGGATTCTAGTGCGCCGCGAGCCAAAGCCCGGGTGGCGCCGCGTCGCCCCGCGGCGGACCGAGCAAATCGGCGGACCCGCCGGAGACGACAGCACCAAAGCCGTAGCGCTGCCGGATGCGGTCGACCGCGCGTCCGAGGCGGGCCTGCTGCTCGCGCTCGTCCTCCTCCCAGAGGTGCATCTGCCGGCCCGGCTCGGTGGTGAGGTTCGACAACTCGATGCCGACGAGCCGCACGAGCGCCGGGCGCGAATACAGGCGGTCAAGCAGCCCCCCCACAGTCGTGCGAAAGTCGTGTTCGTTGTCGCTGTAGAGACCGATCGACCGCGCCGCCGCGACGCTGCGGAAGTTGCCGTAGCGCAGCTTGACGCTGACAGTTTGCGCGCGCATTCGCAGCCGGCGCAGCTTCCAGCAGGCGTGCGCCAGCAGGTCGCAGGCGACGGCGAGCAGAAGGGTGCGATCGTCGGTATTGCGCTCGAACGTGGTCTCACGGCTGATGCTGCGCGGTGCGGTACGCAGCTCCATGACGTCGCTGCCCCGGCCGCGCGCTTTGCGATGAAGCGATTCGCCGGCTGCCGAGCCGAACACCGCGACGAGGCGATCGCGCGGCACACGCGCCAGGTCGCCGACGGTGCGCAGGCGGAACTCGGCGAGCACCTCGGCGGTGCGGCGGCCGATGCCGGGAACAGCCTCGAGCGCCAGCGGTGCGATGAAGTCGCGTTCGCAGCCGGATGGGACGAAGCACAGCCCGCCGGGCTTGGCGAAGTCGGTTGCGACTTTGGCGATGAGCTTGTTCGAGGCGATCCCGAGCGAGACGCTGAGCCCCGTGTCGGCGCGCACGGCCGCGCGCAGCCGGTCGCCGACAGTCACGGGCCAGCAGGCGGACGCGCCCGTCGGGGTGAACGCTCCGCCGTCTTGCGTCCGGCGCGGCAGGAGTGCGTCGGCAACACCGGTCAGGTCGAGGTACGCCTCATCGATGCTGGTTCGCTCGATCAGCGGGGTGAACTGCGCACAGACGTCGAAGACGCGGCGGGAGAACTCGTCGTAGCGGTCGAAGTGGCCGCGGACGAAATGCGCCTCGGGGCAGATGCGGTACGCACGGAGCAGCGGCATGGCGGTGCGGATGCCCATGGCGCGGGCCTCGTAGGACGCGGACATGACCACGCCGCGCTGATCTTGATGCCCTCCGACGACGACCGGCCGGCCGACCAGCCGCGGTTGGAGCACCTGCTCGACGGAAGCGAAGAAGGCGTCGAGGTCCACGTGGGCGATGGTCCGCACGAGCGTCGGCGCACCACGGCCAGCGTACCGTTGCTCGTCGGATGTAATGGCTGGAGACGAAAATGCTTTTTGGGCGACGGCGATCATGGCAAAGCTCCCTTTCCCGTGGCACGTCGGCTTGCTGCGTCCTCCCGAGTATATCCGGCGAAGAGGGCAAGTGTTAGGGAAAAGTACGTATACTGAAGAATCTCCGTAACCACATAAATGGAAACAGGTTACGTGTTGATACGCCCACCAGAGGCAGCCGGGGAAGTGTCCCGTCTGGGATTTGCCTCCATGGCGAGCGGCGGCTTTAGCGGAGGCGGTCGCCTGCCGATCTACGTGCACTCAGGCGTGGACGGACGCGCGGGGGACGTCCGTTCCGCCACTCCTTTCCGTCCGCCCCTGCGGACATCGGGGTACACACGCGATGCACAGCATGCTGCAATTGGCGGCGGCCGGACGTTCGGCGACGGAACTCATTCCAAACGAGGTGGCACCATACTTCGGCTGGATCATCTTCGGCGTCGTCAGCCTGCTGGCCGTGACAGGCACCTTCAGGCGCTTCCGGCACAATTCGCGCAACGAGATGAACAAGCCGAGCGTGCGCGACGCGGCCGCGCACTTCGGCATGATCCTCGTCGAAGGCGACCAAGGCACCGGCGCGATGCTCAGCGGCCTGCTGCCGGACGGGCGCGGCGTGAAGATGTACGAGGACGTGAAGTTCAAGCGCGTGCCGCTGGCCTACCGGCAACACAATCCGCGGATGGTAACGTCTGTCTTGCAGGTGGAGGCAATGGGGCGCGAGTGGGAGTCGCTCAGCGCAGCCAACCGGCAGGAAGCGGCCGTCCAATTGCCGACGGAGATGAGCCGGGCATTGAACGCGGTCCGCGCGGAACTGATGGACCTCGGTTCGCCGACGGTGACGATTACGCAAGGTGTCTACGAAATCCGCGCTTTCGCCGCCGGGCTGAGCACGGAACAGCTCGTGCGGCTGATCGAGGTGCTGGCGGAGGCGGCAGCGCAGGCCGAGGCGGCATGTATCGCCGGGCTGCACGGGCGCGCGGCGGGCGGCTTCGCTGCGACGCCGTCGCCGGGCGAATCGGCGGCGTCCACCGGGGCGTCGGAGTCGGCCGCAGGCGGCGAGACGTTCGAGGCGACGCCGTGGAACTGCCCGGGCTGCAACGCGCTCAATCCGGGTGAGCGCCACGTCTGCCAGATGTGCGGGTTGGAGGTGGAATTCGAGGCCGTGTGCGACGCAAGCGACGGATGACGCAGCATCCCACACCACATCGCAACAATCATGTGAACATGATCACTCCGGCGTCGGCGGCTGGCCGTAACTTCGCGCGAGCAAGTCGACCGTGTGGACGACGGTGAGCGGCCGGCCGCGCAGGCGCGCGTGGCGCTGGAGCTGCAGCAGGCAGCCGACGTTGCCGGTGACGATGCAGTCGACACCGGCGCGGTCGATGTCGTCGAGCTTCCGCGCAGCCAGGGCATCGGCCATCTCGGGCTGGGTGAGGTTGTAGGTGCCGGCCGCGCCGCAGCAGCGGTCGCTGCCGGGCAATTCGACCAACTCCAGACTCGGAATCATGCGCAGCAGGTCGCGCGGCTGCTGCCGGACGCGCTGGGCGTGGGCGAGATGACAGGGGTCGTGCCAGGCGACGCGCAGGGGGACGGGCACAGGCGGCGGATGCGGCGGCAGCGCGGTGAGGAACTCGTGAATGTCGCGGACCTGCGTGGCGAAGCGCTGGATGTCGGCTGCGACCGGGTGAATGGACTGCGATTCGCGCTGCCCCTGCGGCGCGAACAGTTGGGCGTATTCCTTGAGCATCGCACCGCAGCCGGCGATGTTCGTCACGACCGCGTCGAGCGGCGGATCGACGTCCAGAAAGGCGCGGATATTCTGCGCGGCGAGGGCGCGCGCGTCTTCGCGGCGACCGGCGTGCTGGTGGATGGCGCCGCAGCAGGTCTGCGCGGGCGGACAATTCACGGCGCAGCCGTTGGCCAGGAGCACGTCGCGCATGGCGCGGTTTCCGGCGCCGCCGACCGCTTCATTGACGCAGCCGAGAAAGAGTCCGACGCGGGCGCGGGCGGGGCCCGCGGGCTCGCTCCAGCGCGCGAGTGGCTCAGGCGGCGGATCGAGCGGCGGCAGCATCGTGAGCAGCGCCGCCCAGCGGCGCGGAAGGCGCTCGAGCAGTCCGCTGCTGCGGAGAAACTCTTCGAGCCCAAGTGTCTGGGCGAGGCGGGCCAGGGTGAGCGCACGACGGAGGCGGCGCGGCTCGGCGACGACGCCGAGCAGCAATCGTTCGAGCCCACCGGGCGGCCTACGCGCGGCGACCTGTTCGCGCGTGGCGTCGATCAGACGCCCGTACTGCACGCCGGACGGGCAGGCCGGCTCGCAGGCGCGGCAGTTGAGGCAGCCGTCGAGGTGACGCTCGACGCGCTCGGTGAGTGTGGTGCGACCGTCGGCAAGTGCCTTCATGAGGACAATGCGCCCGCGCGGGGAGTCGTTCTCGTCCGCCAGTTCCCCATAGGTTGGGCATGCCGGCAGACAGAAGCCGCAGTGGATGCAGTCGTCGAAGCGGCGGAGGATCTCAGGGGACAGTTCGATCACGCGGCGGACTCTTGCGGCTTGGGGCAGCCATAGAAGGAAGCCCGGGGAAACATGTCGTGGGGATCAAACGCGCGCTTGATCCGGCGCAGCATCGGCGCACTCGCCTGCACACCGTGGAGCGCTTCCGCGTGCGATCCGAAGTGTAGCCCCGTGCAGAGCAAGTGTCCGCAGGTGGCGATGATACGATCGATAATCGCGCCGAGCGTGTCGTCGGAGAGGACGACGTCTGTGCGGGCGGCGAGTTCGCCATTGCCGGCACGGGCGACAAGCGCGAGCCCGGCGTCGGTGAGGACTCGGGCGATTTCGGAGAGCCGGGCGCAGGGGACGGCGGCGGTGAGGGATACCGTCGCGGGACGCTCGGGCCAGGCGCACAGCGCTGCGTAGAGTGGCTCGCCGTCGCGCTCGCCGAGCGCGCGGCTGGTGCCGCTCGCCTCCTCCACAGCGCGCAAGCATTGCCACTCGACCGCAACGGAATCGTCCTCGTAGCCGACGACGAGCAGGGCTGAGCCGTTGCCGGAGTCGAGCCCGAGCCCGTGCGCCGCCGGCGCGTTGAGCAGCTCGATCAGCGCGGGGCGCGTGTCACCGGCGATGATCGCGGCGGCCAGCTCATCAGCGTGCTCGACGCTCGCCGCGCGGAGAACGACAAAGCGGCGGCACGGCGGCAACGGTGCGACGCGCAGGATGACCGATCCGATCAGGCCGAGCGTGCCCTCGCTGCCGATCATCAGCCGGTGCAGGTCGAGCCCGGCCACATTCTTCGTAACGCCGGCGCCGGAGCGCACGATCCTCCCGTCGGCGAAGATCATCCGCATGCCGAGGACGTGATCGCGCGCCGTGCCGCAGGAGTAGCGGAGCGGACCGCGGGCGTCGGTGGCGAGCAGACCGCCGATCGTGCTTCGCGCGGCAAGCGGCGGGTCGAGTGCCAGGCGCTGCCCCGCGGCGGCGAGGTGCTTCTGCAGATCGGCCACGACGACGCCGGCCTCGACTTCGACGACGAGATCGGCCGGATGATGCGCGATGATGCGATTGAGCCCGAGCGTCGAGAGCACGATCGCACTGGAATCGCTGGGACGAATCGGACACTTCATCCCGACGATCCAGACCGAGCATTCCTCATCTACGGCTCGCGCGATTCGTGCCGCCGCCTCCTCAATGGATTTCGGCGAGAAGAACTCCGGCTTTTCCGCGGCGAATGGCTGCGTCATCGGCGCACCTCGTCGTGCACCGCGTCCGGGTCCGGTCGGTCGTGGAACATCGTCCCCGGATTCGCCAACCCGCGCGGATCGATTGCGTCACGCAGCCGCCGCATCGCGGCGAGATCGTCGGGGCCGTACATGAACGGCAGATAGTTGCGCTTTTCGAGTCCGATGCCGTGCTCGCCGCTGACGGAGCCGCCGAGTTCGACGCAGCGGCGGAGGATGCGCTCGCTCGCCGCGAACATGCGCTGCACCTGCTCCGGGCGGCGCGGGTCGTAGAGGATACCCGGGTGCACGTTGCCGTCGCCGGCGTGAAAGACGTTGACGATCCGCAGATCGACCTCCGCCGCCACCTCACGGATATACCGCAGCATTTCCGGCAGCCGGCTGCGCGGGACGACGCCGTCCTGCGTACAGTAGGCGGGGCTGATCCGCCCGACCGCGCCGAACGCACGCTTGCGACAGAGCCACAGACGCGCGCGGTGCTCCTCGTCGCGGGCGAGGTCAAGCCGCGACGCGCCGCCCGCGCGGCAGCGTTCGACGATACGTTGCATCTTGTCGTCGAGACCTGCGGCGACGCCCTCGATCTCGATCAGGAGGATCGCCTCGGCGCTGCGCGGCAAACCGAAGCCGAAGACGTCCTCGACAACGTTGACCATCGTGCGATCCATCAGCTCCAGCGCAACCGGGAGCTCTCCGGCGGCGATGATCTCCGAAACGACCCGCGTCGCGCGGTCGAAGTCGTCGAAGGCAGCGAGGAGTGTGCGCACGGCCGGGGCGACGCGCGACAGTCGGACGACGACTTCGGTGATGAGGCCGAAGGTGCCCTCGCTGCCGACGAAGGCGCCCAGCAGGTCGAAGCCCGGTATCGAGTCGCATTCGCCGCCGAGAACGACGGCCTCGCCGCCGGGCAAGACGCACGTGAGGCCGAGGACGTGGTTAACAGTGACGCCGTGGCACAGCGTGTGGGGGCCGCCGGCGTTCGTCGCGACGTTGCCGCCGATCGTGCACGCTACCTGGCTCGCCGGGTCGGGGGCGAAGTGCAGGCCGAGCGGCCGGGCCGCGTCGCTGAGCTGCTGGTTGAGCACCCCGGCCTGAACGTGCGCGCGGCGGCCGCGGGCGTCCAGCCGCAGAATGCGGTTCATCCGCGACGTGCAGACGACCACGCCGCCACGTTTGTCGACGCAGCCGCCGGCCAACCCCGTCCCGGCACCTCGCGGAACAAGCGGCAGGTCGTGTGCAGAGAGCTGTCGGGCCACGGCCGCCGCCTGCCGCGTGTCGCGCGGAAAGACCACGGCGCGCGGCACGCCCTTCTCCAGCGTGTTGGCGTCAGATTCGAAGACCAGCAATTCGTCGGGCTCGTAAAGCACCGCGTCCGCGCCGCAGGCGGCCCGCAGCGCGTCCAGCAGGTCACGACCGAGTGTTTGCTGCGATTCGCGGGAAGCTGCGACGGTCATGCCGCGATGCTAAGAGTGCGCTGCAAATCGTGCAACGCGAAGCGCAGCGAGCCCGACCGCGCAAGAAAACGCCGCGCCCACCCGGGCACGGCGCTGAGTACTTCGATTCCGTCAGCGGCTATCACACGACGCGGCGCCGCGTTGCCAGGCCAAGCCCGCCCGCCAGCAGCAGCGCCAGCGTACCCGGCTCGGGCGTCAGCGTCAGCGTCAGTTCACCCAGTGCCGTCGCCGGGTCGCTGCTGCCCTTGCCGCCGCCGCCGTTGTTGATGTCGTAGAACCAGACAAGCGTGTACTCGTGCCCTGCGGCCAGCAGCCCGGTCGGTGAGCCGCTCAGGTCGTTGGAGTTGTCGCCGTCCTGTCCGCCGACCACGAAAAGCTGGTTGAGCGTCGCACTGCTGTTCTGCAGGTTAAGGAACGGCGAGAACAGGTCGGTGTTGTCGATCAACTCCACGTACAGCTCGATGTTCCCCTCGCCGGCCAACTGGTACAGGCCGTCAATCTCGTACGTCAGGTTGTGCCCGACAGTGAAGGTGATCTCACCGGCGGCCTGGGCGAAACTGTCCACTTCGCCGGAGCGCGCATGATCGAACGCCATCTCGAACAGCGCCTCCTTGTTACTCATGACGTCGAACAGGTACAGCGCGGACGACGTTGATTCGCCGTCGATCGCGTTCTGGCCGGAGCCGAACGGGATCGCGGGCGAACTGTGCGTGACCTCGTCGCTGCCGCCCGCCTCGCCGGCCGAGACGCTCAACGTCCAGTCCGTCACGGAAATCTGTGCCACGGCTGCCGCGTGCAGACCCAAACAAACGGACAGCGCCACCAACAGGGTCAGGCCTCTTGCCAAGGGGGTACTCATGCTTTTCTCCTTCCGCCGCGCCCGGACCGGCCTACGGCTGTGGTGAGGCGTGGCTGCCGAGCCATGCCGAAACCGCCGGCGGTCCGCAAAACCAAACTACGAAGGGGTGAGCCAGAGAGAGGTCGCTTTTCCCGTCTCCTCCGGGCTACGAGGGATACCTTATCCCCCGCATGGCAGTCATGCAACCGGAAAATCCCGAAACGCCGATAATTTTGTACGGTGCTGGCCGCGAATCCGCGCTATTATCGGTGCGCGCTGGCCGCGACTCGTTTGAAGATGAAGGCCGTGATGGATACCTTGGCGCACGCAAGGGGGTGTCGCCAGGCGCTCGATTGATCGTCTCCATGGGGCGACCATAGCAGGTCCCCAGGTACATTGGCACATGCTCGAAGCGTCGTTCATTCTCAGCATCGGGCTGGCGGTCGTAGGCGTCGTGCTCGCGCCCGTGATTGCCTATCTCGAGTGGCGGTCGCAGCGCCGGGGTCGCCCGTGAGGGGCTGCGTCCGATCATCCGCGCGCGGCCCGGCATCCTCTTTGACTCGTGCCACCGCCAATCCCTAGCATCCTCTGCGTCGATTCACCCGGGGCCGACCGGACGCGGGTGTCGGCCGGATGCGCCGCACTTCGTCAGGAGGGACAGGCATCGTGAATTGGGACGCACATGATCGACCGGCACCTGTCCGCGCGGCCGTGGTGGGTGCGGCGATCGTGCTGAGCGCGGCGGGTTGGGCCGCCCGACCCGCGCGCGGCGACGCACTGCCCGCGCCTCCAAATGACCAGGCGCCTTCGAGAAATGGCGCGGGGATCGGCGTGCAGATTCACATCAACCGCACGGCGGCGCTCGATGACGACTTTGCCATCGTCGCTCCGCCCGGCAACACAACCGTGCTGACCGTCGCCAACATCTCCTGGTTTCCGCCGCCCGGCGATCCCGAATTGGTCGAAACGGTTCATCTCGAGGGTGGAGGATCGGGGCACCTCGTCTTTGCCACCGGCGGCGAGCCCGGCGAAGCGGAGACAATCGCCATCGAACTGACTGGCGACGGCAGTCCGGTGTCCGTGCGCGTTCTAGCCCGCCAGCCGAGCAGCACGATCGGCGGGTCATCACTCGAAGTGCGCAGCAACGGGCCCGACGGTCCGCTCATCCGGTCACAGCCCCTGACACTGCTGGAACGCCCCGCCATCTACTTCCAGGGGAGCTTTCAGGACCGCCTGCCCGTCAACCCCGACGGCAGCTTCGACGACAACCCACAATGCGGATTCGTACGGCGGCTCGACGGCGAATATCCGTTCGACGCTCAAATCCGCCTGGGCGAGCCGTTTCAACTGCGCAGCCTCTGCACGTACGAGCCCGTCGTGGTGACGCGGATCGTCGCCGAGAAACCGGTCGGCGCGTCGTTCTCCGCGGGCGATTCCGTCATCGGCCGGAGTCTGCGTCTCGAGCCCGGGGCACGCTTTCTTGGCGACCCGCCCGGAACCGAGTTCATTACCCCGTTTGCCCTGGACCTGGGTGACGGCCTGGCGATCTTCATCCCCGATGGAGTCCCGCCCCGCGGGCGGGGCGAATCGACCGGCGCCGGTCTGCCCGAATACGCCCAACCCGCCGACCCGTTTTTCGTGTTCATCGGCAACATTGCGGCAACCACGGCGCACTTCGACGCCCGCGTCGCCGCGCTGCAGGAAAACACCGACGCTTACCCTGCCCCGCCGCTGCCCTGCCCCAACAACCCCGACCCGCAGGAGGGACCGCCCATCGGCCCCGAGACCCGGCTGAGCTGGCTCGAGTACTTCGACGGTGGCATCAAGCAGATCATGCAGGGCGGGATGACCGGCGCGGGACTCTACACCGGCAAGATCCTCGGAACCGTCTCACCGCCGGCCGTCGGTTCGCCGCTCCTCCACTGGTTCGCCACACAGTCGGAGTACGACATTGGGCTGGTCTTCTTCGCCTACGACGCCGACTGCCTCGTCGGGCGCGTGGCGGGCATCGTCCGGCCGCGCGCGCCCGCCTGCCCCTGCGGCGACTTCAACGGCGACGGAATCGTGTCGCTCCTCGACTTCCAGACCTTCGCCACCTGTTTCGGACTGCCCGCGCCGAGCACGATGTGCCCCGCCCCCGCATTCGCCTGCGCCGACCTCGACGCCGACGGCGCCATCACCCTCGCCGACTTCAGCACCTTCGCCGCGATCTTCGGTACTTCGCCGGGGACCTCGTCGCCCCCAGGCTGCAGTTCACACGAATGAGGCTGCCGATTGCCCTTTGTGGCGACCTGACTACGATGAATGATGACGAAGGTCGAATCGCGTGGCGACGCACCTGCACATGCTAGCCAAGGACGAACGACCGATTCGATTGCACCCCACGGGGCGCCCGGACGCTGGACCGGCGCTGCTCAACAGCTGACGAGAATCAACGTAACGGTCGGAGTGCAAGCGCTGCGCGCGCCCGCTCCAGTGGAGGTGAACCAAATGGCACCAAAGCTTCATCGGCTGGCGTTTTTGGCTGTATTCCTCACCAGCGCGGTCTCGGCTGAACAGACTGACGAGCGGCGACTCAAGGTCGCCTTTGTCATCTGGGACGGCATGGAACTGATCGAGATCATGGGGCCCGGACATGTGTTTGCCTTTGCGCCGGGTATGGACGAATTCACCGTCAGCGCGACAAGGGACCCCATCAAAAGTGAATTCTTCACCGTCGTGCCGGAGTACACCTTCGACGATTGCCCGCGACCGGACGTCATCGTGCTTCCGGGCGGGTCCATCTGGACACCCATGACCGGCGAGCCGTTCCGTGCGTGGCTCAAGGAACAGGTCCCGCGCACGACGCTCACGCTGACGGTCTGCAACGGCGCGGTGCTATTGGCCGACTTGGGCCTGTTGAACGGCCGAAAGGCAACCTGCGGCCCGGGAAACCTCGACGATCTGATGCTGCTGGGGAAGGACGTGCAGGCGTACGCCAACCGACGATGGGTGCACGACGGCAACGTCATCACCTCACAGAGCTATTTGGGGGGCATGGATGCCGCGTTTTACGCGGTGCAGGTTCTGCGCGGCGACGAAGGACTTCAACAGGTGCTCAGGTGGTCCAATTACCGCGTCGATTTTTCACAATTCGCCCGCGAACACGCCGAGCCGGGCATTGTCCCCACATCGCGCCGCAGGGAGATCGTCGCCATCCTCCAGCGCGAGGGCGTCGACGCGGCCGTCCGGCGGTACCAGGAGTGGGTCGTGTCGGGCGCGCCCGCCTATTCGCCGCCGCTGGACACCTTCGACGAGCGTGACATGTTTCAATGGATGGCGTGGGGAAACCAGCGCCTGGGCCGGCATGACCTGTCCCTCAAAATCTGTGAATTCAAGGCGCGCGTCTGGCCCGAGTCCGCCAGGGAGAGAGCGTATCTGGGCGAGGCCCTGATGAAGACCGGACAACTCGAGCCGGCCCTGGCGCGGCTGCTCGAAGCGCTGGACCTGGACCACGAATGCCGACCGGCCATTGCCTTTCTCAAGGAACTGGTCTCTCGCCCGGACTGCCCAATGAACGAGTCGTCTCGTCGAGCGAAGTCGGTCCTGGCCGAGCGTGCGAACCATACCGCGCCGGGGGCTTCATCGCCCCCGGCTTCTCCGCCCGCTCCCTGACGCCCGCGTCCCGGTGCCACCCGCCCTCAGCGCCGGTCACGCACCGTGATGCGGAACTCTTCCGTCGCCGTCATCCCGTCCGGCCCCGAGAGCGTGACGCTGGCGATCTGATCTCCGACCAGCGCGGCCGATTCGTCCGCCTGCAGCACGAACGTCCGCTCCTCGCCTTCGATCTCGGCCGTCTCGTCGACCACGGTCACGCCGTCCGGCAGATCGCTGAACTCGACCGTCACCGGGCCGGCGACGTTCTCGCGCTCGATGGCGACCGCGACCTCGGCCGTGCTGCCGCGTTCGATTGTCGTGTCCGCGGGCTTGACGACCGTCAGCTTCTGGGCCTCCGGGCCCTCGACCGTCGTCCGCTCGCAGCCGAACGCCGCCAGTCCGACACTCACCAGCAAGACGCAGATGGCTCTGTGGGTAATCATCTCGGACCTCCCTTCATGTCCAGCCCTGAAACTCTCACGATCGCTCGCGCACGGAAATCTCCAGTGTTTCCGTCGCGCTGATCCCATCCGGACCGTGCGCCGTGACCATCACCTGATGACCGCGTACCAGAGCGGCGTCCTCGTCCGCACGCAGGAGCAGCTCCACGCGGTCCGCGTTGGTCGCCCGGGGTACGTCCACGGCGTTCACGCCGCGCGGCAACTGCGACACGGTGATTTTGACCTCGTCGCTGAAATGGTGACGTCGCAAACGCACAACGACCGACTCCGCCTCGCCCCGCCGAATGGCCACGTTCTTCGGCTTGACAAGCGTCAGTTTCTCTCCGCCGCTCCCCAGAACAGTCGTCCGATCGACTCCGCCGACGCGGCCGCGACTGTCCGCACAGGCGCCGACGAACACGGCGGCGCCAATCAATGTGAGTATGACGATTCGAAGCATGTACCTGATCCTCCTCAAGAGCAACCACCGGCAGCGCCCTGTCAATCTCGCCGAGTGCTTCTGTCACAATTATTACGTGACGAATCTTGCCGCCGGGTGAGCGCAAAGTGGATCACCTGTAATCCATATCGAGACGAAGGCGCGGCCCTTGGATGAGGCGCGTGGGCGGCGGGCTCCGGCGGGCTTGTTTCCTTACGCCCCGACATACCGCGCATGGATCGCCCGCGCCTCGTCAATGCTCTTCGAGCCCGCGACGAGCGTGCGCCCGTCGGCAAAAACGGTGAGTTGGTGTGCGCCGAGGTCGGCGCGGAGCAGAAACGGGTTGACCGTCACGGGTCCCGGTACGGCCGGGCGCAGGCGTTCGGCCAGGCGCGCCAAGTCCATCGGCGCCGGCTGGGGCGGCACAATCTGCACCGCGTTGCGCCCGCAGAGCACGGCGTTGCCCGCGGCCCGCCGCCCCTCCAGCCAGTCGAACCGCCGTCCCACGCAACACGGGCAGTTCCCCTCCTCGCGTGCGCTGGTGACGTTCAGCGCGGCGATCCGCCCGCTCCAGCCGTCGATGTTCAGCAGGTGCCGATTGCACTCCTCGCGCCGACCGAGCAGCAGCTTCAGCGCCTCGATCGACTGCAGCGCCGCGACGATGTGCACCACCGCCCCCAGCACCCCCACCGTATCGCACGTCGGGCTGAACTCGGCCGGCGGCGGCTCCTCGAACAGACACCGCAGACACGGCGTCTCCCCCGGCAGGATCGCCATCACCATCCCCGTCGCGCTGACCGCCCCGCCGTACACCCAAGGCCGGCCGTCGCGCACCGCCAGATCGTTGATCAGAAACCGCGTCTCAAAGTTGTCGGTGCCGTCGAGCAGCAGGTCGGCGCCGTCGGCCAGCCGCTCGATGTTGGTCGGGTTGGCGTCGGAAACCTCGGCCTCGACGCGGACGCCGGAGTTGATCCGCGCCAGCTTGCGCCGCGCCGCCTCGGCCTTGGGCAGGTTCTGGGCGAGGTCCTGCTCGTCGAAAAGCACCTGCCGCTGCAGGTTGTCGAGCGTGATGTAGTCGCGGTCGACGATTCGCAGGAAGCCGACGCCCGCGCGGACCAGCGTGTCGGCCAGCACGGTGCCCAGCGCGCCGCAGCCGACGAGCGCCACGCGCGAAGCAAGCAGCCGCCGCTGACCCGCTTCACCGATGCGCTCAAACAGCAGTTGACGCGAGTAACGCACCAGGTCATCCGCGGGACGCTCGCTCACGTGGCGGTCCCCTGCGGCGGGACGAAGTGGTGCTGGCGCTGGCGCACGACGAGCACCGGGCACGGCGCGTTATGCACGACCTTGTCCGTCGTCGAGCCGAGCAGCGCGCGTGTCAGTCCGCCCCGTCCGTGGGTTGCGATGACGATCATGTCCGTCTGTGTGTCCGTGGCGTAGTTGACGATCTCGACGTGCGGCCGGCCGAAGACGACGCTGTTCGTCACCGCGCAGCCCGCCTCGCCCACCTGCTCGCGGATAAACCTGTCCATCTGCTCGCGACCAACCTTGAGCAGCTCCTCGGGCGCCGGCCCGACGGGCATGCCCTCCGGCCCGATCGCCATCCAGTGCTGATAGGCCTCGTCGACGACGTGCAGGATGTGCAGCTCGGCGCCGCAGGCCGTAGCGAAGTGCCGGCCGTAGCGCAGGGCCTCGATCGAGAGATCCGAATAATCCGTCGGACACAACACCCGTTTGAGATCCAGACCTCTCAGCGCCATGGGCGTTCCTCCTGAATGGCAAGAAGTGCGCCGATCACCAACGCCTGACATTTCATTATTGGTGGAATACCGCGGCTGAGCAACCCGCCGCAGCCAATTCCACGCCGGCCGGGACCACACTACAATGTCGCCATGAGTCTGCCGCTCCCGCTCTATGACGCTGTGCAACCAGAGCCACCCGAGCATGGCGGCGGCGCTGTGGCTGCGCTCGCCGCACCGGCCGTCCGCCCCGGCCGGCGGCTGCCGCCGTGGCTGAAGAAACGCCTGCCCCTCGGCCCGACGCTCAATGAGACGGCGCGCGTCGTGGCACAGAGCGGCGTCGCCACCGTCTGCCAGGAGGCGATGTGCCCCAACCGCACCGAGTGCTGGTCGAAGAAGGCCGCGACCTTCATGATCCTCGGCGACCGCTGCACGCGGCGGTGCCACTACTGCGCGGTGCAGACCGCGCGGCCGGAACCGCCCGATCCGAGTGAGCCCGAGCAGCTGGCGCTGGCCATCGCCCGCCTTGGCCTGCGCCACGCCGTCATCACCGCTGTTGCCCGCGACGACCTGCGCGACGAGGGCGCCGGCCACTACGCGGCCTGCGTGCGCGAAGTGCGCCGCCTCAACCCCGACGCGACCATCGAAGTGCTCCCCGCCGACTTCCATGCGCGCCGCGAACTGATTGAGACGCTCTGCGCGGCCGCACCCGACGTCTACAACCACAATATCGAAATGGTCGAGCGCCTGACGCCCGCCATCCGCCCGCAGGGCAAGTACCGCCGCAGCATCGACGTCTTGCGCATCGCCAGGGACATCGACGCCTCGATCCTCACCAAGAGCGGCCTGATGGTCGGACTGGGCGAGACGCGTGAAGAGATTCGCCGGACGCTGCTCGATCTGCGTGCCGTCGGCTGCGACATCCTGACGATCGGCCAATACCTCCAGCCCTCGCCGGACCACCATCCCGTCGTCCGCTACGTCGAGCCGACGGAGTTCGACGAGATCGCCGCCGAGGCCCGCGAGATGGGCTTCCTGTCCGTCGCCGCCGGGCCGTTCGTCCGCAGCAGCTACAACGCCGACGAGGTCTTCGAACGATCGAGGGAGACGCGCGAACGCCGAGGGCAAGCGCGCCTTCCATGACCGCGGAACGAAAAATAGCCGATATTACACCTCATGCGCATCTGCGCGGCGTGCGCCGCGTTTGACGGCGCCAATACCACGGATTACACAACCCCCCCATGAAACCCCGTGCCGAGCGAATCGCCTCCGGCCCGCCGCTGCCCGTTCTGCTGGGCGTCGGCGCGTGCTTTTTCGCCACCGGCGCGGCCGGGCTGATCTACGAGATCGTCTGGAGCCGCATGCTCGCTCTCCAGATGGGCAACACCTCCTATGCCCTCGCTACGCTGCTCACCGTGTTCATGGGCGGCCTGGCGCTCGGCGCGTGGCTCGGCGGTCATTGGGCCCCGGCCGGGCGCGCAGCCCTGCGGACCTACGGCCTCCTCGAAATCGGCATCGGCCTGTACTGCCTGCTGCTGCCGGTGCTGCTCGGCACGGCCGATCGCCTCTTCGCCGCCATCTACAACCGCTATTACGGCTCATTCGTCCTCTTCAACCTGATGCAGTTCCTCGTGGTCGGCGCGCTGCTGCTCATCCCCACGACGATGATGGGCGCCACGCTCCCCGTCCTCACGCGCTTCCTCGTCCAGCGCCTCGGCGTGATGAGCAGCACCGTCGGTGTCCTCTACGCCGTCAACTCCGGCG
>CAZNDQ010000020.1:0-19250 GCA_964571825.1 uncultured Planctomycetales bacterium
CTCGTTGAACACTCCTGTCACCTGCGCCCAACGCCGCTGAAACGTCTCCGGCTTCTGCACCTCGAACACGATGTGGAACGGGTCCTCGGGCTCCACCGGCTCCCGCGGCGGAGGCGGCTCAACCGGAGGCGGAGGTGGCGGCGGCGGCTCGGCCGGCTTCACCGGTGCCGGCTCCACCACCCGCGGCGGATCCTCCCCCGGCCGCTCCCGCTGCTCCGGACGCACATCATTCTTGTTGCAGCCGCTCGTCACCCCGGCCGCCACGCACAATATCGGGACCAGCCACTTTCGGATATGCTGACCGCACATGATTCGGACTCCCTGCGCCGCGTCTCGGGGCGGGCCGACCGCCCTCCCCTGATACACGGCCGGCGCCGGCCGGATAGCCGAGTCTAACAGATTGCCGGAGCCCACGCATGACCGCCCGCGGAACCCCCCGCATCCGCAGCACCACGATCCTTTCCGTCCGCCGCGACGGCCGGGTCGCCCTCGGCGGCGACGGACAGGTCACTCTCGGCCAGACCCGCATCAAAGGCGACGCCGACAAGGTCCGCCGCCTCCGCGACGGCACCGTCCTCTGCGGCTTTGCCGGCTCCGCCGCCGACGCCTTCGCCCTCCTCGAACGTTTCGAGGCCAAGCTCGAACAGTACAAGGGCACCACCCGCCGCGCCGCCATCGAACTCGCCAAGGAGTGGCGCACCGACCGCATCCTCCGCCGCCTCGAATCCCTCCTCGTCGCCGCCGACCGCGAGGTCACGCTTCTCATCTCCGGCCAGGGCGACGTCATCGAACCCACCGACGGCGTCGCCGGCATCGGCTCCGGCGGCATGTTCGCCGTCGCCGCCGCCCGCGCGCTCATGCACCACTCGACCCTCCCCGCCGAGCGAATCGTCGAAGAGAGCCTCCGGATTGCCGGAGACATCTGCGTCTACACGAACCAGCACATACACGTCGAGGTGCTCTGATCCGCACTTCGAACGAATCCCGGACCCCCGCGATACAATCACCCATGAAAGACCTGACACC
The DNA here is from genome assembly GCA_964571825.1 of uncultured Planctomycetales bacterium. Taxonomy (GTDB): domain Bacteria; phylum Planctomycetota; class Phycisphaerae; order UBA1845; genus CAZNDQ01. The sequence goes on from CAZNDQ010000020.1 coordinate 1,027, forward strand.
CAGAGAGATCGTCGAACAGCTCAACCGTCACATCGTCGGCCAGGATGACGCCAAGAAAGCCGTCGCCATCGCCATCCGCAATCGCTGGCGCCGCCGCCAGCTCCCCGACGACATCCGCGACGAGGTTGGGCCCAAGAACATCCTCATGATCGGCCCCACCGGTGTTGGCAAGACTGAAATTGCCCGCCGCATTTCCACCCTCGTCAACGCCCCCTTCATCAAGGTCGAGGCCACCAAGTTCACCGAGGTCGGTTATCACGGCCGCGACGTCGAGTCCATCATCCGCGACCTCCTCGACCGCGCCATCCAGATGGTCCGCGAGGAGCAGACGGAGGTTGTCCGCGAAGAGGCCGAGCGCCGCGTCGAGGAACGCCTCCTCGACGCGCTCCTCCCCGGCCCCGCCCTTGACCATCCCGATTCCCCCGAAGACCGCGAGGCCGCCGACCGCCGTCACCGCACCCGCGAGAAACTTCGCCAGCAGTTGCTCGACGGGGGCCTCGACGACCGCAACGTTGACATCACCGTCGAGCAGAAGGCCCCGCCCGTCGGCATGTTCGCCGCCGTCGGCATGGACCAGGTCGACCCCGACCTCCAGAACTTCCTCGACCGCCTGATGCCCGGCCAGTCGCGCCGCCGCTCCCTCCCACTCCGCGACGCGCGCAAGCTCCTCATGCAGGAGGAGTGCGACCGCCTCATCGACCGCGAAAAAGTCAACGAACTGGCCATCCGCCGCTGCGAGCAGAGCGGCATCGTCTTCATCGACGAAATCGACAAGATCGCCGGCTCGCAGAAGGAATACGGCCCTGACGTTTCCCGCCAGGGCGTCCAGCGCGACCTCCTCCCCATCGTCGAGGGCTCAACGGTCCAGACGCGCAACGGCGCCGTCCGCACCGATCACATCCTCTTCATCGCCGCCGGCGCCTTCCACTCCAGCAAGCCCAGCGACCTCATGCCCGAACTCCAGGGCCGCTTCCCCATCCGCGTCGAACTTCAGGACCTCACCAAAGACGACTTCGTCCGCATCCTTACCGAGCCCCAGGCCGCCGTCCTCAAGCAACATATCGCTCTGTTGCAGACGGAGTCCGTACGCCTCAGCTTCACCGACGACGCCATTGACGCCATGGCCGAAATCGCCTGGCAGGTCAATCGAACCACCGAAAACATCGGCGCCCGCCGGCTCTATACCATCACCGAGAAACTGTTGGAGGAAATCAGCTTCGCCGCGCCCGAAATGGCCGGCCGTGAGGTCCGCATCGACGGCCCGCGCGTCCGCGAGACCCTTGCCGCTATCTCCCGCGACGAGGACCTCAGTCGATTTATCCTGTAATCTGTCCCTTTCCCCGCCGCGGCCCGCAGGGAGGCGGGCTTGACATGGACGCTCAATCGCCAGACAGCATCGCTTTCTACCTGAAGCGCGAGCTGCTCCAGGACATCCAGACCCGCTTCGCCTCGCTCGCCCGCGTCAACGCGCTCATCTGCGACCACGCCGGCGCGCCCGTCACTCGCCTAACCACCGTCGACCCCTACTGCAAGTTGCTCCTCGATGCGCCCGGCACGCACGACGACCATCTGGCCGACCTCGCTCGCCTCGCCGCCGAACTCCGCGACACCCGCGCCGAGCACCTCATCCGCCCCTGCGCCCACGGCGGCCTCAAGTTCATCGCCATGCCCATCCGCGTCTCCTGGAAACCCGTCGGCCTCCTCGTCGTCGTCGACCGCCCCGACGCCGCTCTCTCCGACGACCACCTCGGCGCACTCGCCGCTCAGGCCGGCCACGATCCCGCCGCCCTCCGCGAAGCCGCCGCCGCCGTCGCGCCACCCTCCTCCGCCGAGATCGAGCGCCGCTTCACGTTCCAGCGCCTCATCGCCCACACCCTCACCCTTCTCTGCGCGCAGGAAGCCCGCCTCCGCAGCCGGGTCGACGAACTCTCCGCCGTCTACAGCATCTCCGGGCTGCTCGCCGCCGGCCACGGACTCCAGCACATCCTCGACGAAACCGCTCGCCTCGTCCGCGAGGTCATGCACATGCGCGCCGCCAGCATCCGCCTCCTCAACGCCCAGACCGGCGAACTCGAAATCGTCGCTGTCAGCAATCTCTCCCCCGAGTACCTCAACAAAGGGCCCCTCCGCCTCGAACGTAACGCCATCGATCAGGCGGCCATACGCGGCGAGATCGTCTACGTCCGCAACCTGGCCACCGATCCCCGCGCCATCTACCCCGAGCAGATTCGCCGCGAAGGACTCGCCAGTTGCCTCGTCGCCGGCATGACTTATCAGGGCAAGCCCATCGGCGTCATCCGCGCCTACGCCGCCACCGAAAAGAGCTTCGACTCGTTCGACGCCGCGCTGCTCCGCGTCATGGCCACCAGCGCCGCCGCCGCCATCGCCAACGCCCGCCTCCTCGACGACGCCCTCGAAGCCGAGCGTTACGCCCGCCAACTCCGCCTCGCCGCCGACGTCCAGCGTCGCATGCTCCCCCTCAATCCACCCTCGACGCCGCAACTCGAACTCGCCTGCCTCTACGAGCCTTCGCTCGAACTCGGCGGCGACCTTTGCGACTTCATCGAACTCGACGAGGGCCGCCGCGGGCTCGTCATCGCCGACGTCGTCGGCAAGGGCCTCGCCGCCTCCGTCCTCATGGCCTCCATCCGCGGCACGCTCCGTACCCTCGCCCGCACCTCGCGCGGACTCGTCCGCATCATGCAGACACTGAACGACCAGCTCTGCCGCGACACCCTCCCCGCCGAGTTCGCCACCCTCTTCTACGGCGAAATCTCTCCCGACGGCCGCTCCGTCACGTACTGCAACGCCGGACATGACCCGCCGCTCCTCCTCCGCGGCGCCGAATTCATCGAGTTGCATTCCACCGGACTCGCCGTCGGCATCGACCCCCGCGCTGAGTATGAGACCGGCCGGCTCCGCCTCCGGCCCGGCGACATCCTCCTCCTCTATACCGACGGCTGCGTCGACGCCCTCGACTTCAACGATGTGCGCTTCGGCCGCCCGCGCCTCCGCGACTCCCTCCGCCGCTATGCCGACCTCCCCGCCGAGCGGCTCGCTCGCAGCATCCTCTGGGACATTCGCCGCTTCATCGGCCTCGCCCGACAGACCGACGACATCACCCTCGTCCTCGCTCGCGTCAAATGAGCGCCGAACGGCTCACTCGAAGTCTGCTCCCGCCGACAACGCCATATGCAGATCCCCCAAAATCACCTGTGCCTCGGCGTCCTCCTGCAGCCGCGCCAACGCCGGATCGTGACGGGCGACGTACTCCGCGTCGAATTGATCTACGGACGATCGCCGCGTGCGCCGGCCGTCACCGCCGAAATGGCCGACCACATAGCCCGTCCAGCATTCGAAATACACGCCAAACGTCGACGCCACGAGGCCGTTTTCCACGCCACTCGGGTCGCTCCTCAGCACAGCCCCGTAACACGTTCCCGGCGTCAGCAGGACCCAGTCACGCTGCGCGTCCACGTTGCCGGCGATCGGCAGGAACCCCTGTGCGAGGTCGGGTGCTCCGGGATACGACGCGGGCAGGAGCATGTCGTGTATCGACCACAGGTGGCAATAAGGCCACGGCTCCGGCAACTCCAGCCGCAGCCCGTTGCAGGCCGACAGGAATATTCTCAGGTCGCGCGGCAGACGCCCGGCCATCGACTCCAACGCCGCCAGATCGGCCGCCACCGCCGGCGGTTGCCCCACGATCCGCGGGCCGAAGTGCGCGAGCAACCGGTTCAGATTGTGATCAAAGCGCGATTCATGAAACATGTTTTGAGCCTTTCCGTTCCGCTGTGTTCACGGTCGCAACAGCCGATCGCCCGGCCCGTTCGACCGCGACGCGCAGGGCAGCGAGGTTGTCCTCGCGGTACCGGCCGACCAGACCGCTATCCGCCGCCGCGAGAAGCGAATCGCTCGAGACCCACCCGGCTTCCAGCAGTCCCATCGCCAGGGCTGACAGCGCCGCGCCGTTTTTCCCGGCCTGCCGCTCGAGATCGCGAAGCGAAAATCGCACGACGGCCTCCACGCCCGGCGGCAGCGCCACGTTGGCCTCCGCGACGATCGTGCAATCCGGCCGAACCATCTCCTGCCACGGCAAGCGGCTCGCGCCTTCCTGACTGAGGATCACGATCAGGTCGGGCCGGTCGACGCCCGTGTATTCGATCGCTTCGGGCGAAACCACCAGGTACGACACCGAATGACCTTTGCGCACGGTTATTGGAAAATCGTCCTGCTGCGCGGCAAACAGCCCCGCGGTGACGGCCAGCTCGCCCAGCACACCCGCGGCCGATCGGATTCGCTGCCCGGCCGAGCCCGCCAGGCAGATCTCCCGCCGCGCCGGCCACGTCAGGTCAACGGAAATGTCGGCGGGCGCCCGCTTCTGCCGTGCGGGCTGTCGGTCGCGCGGCGGCGCGCACCGCGCAGTCTCCCGACGCTCCAGCACGCCGAACGGCATTTGCAGCTCGTCCGACAGGCTCACCAACTTCTTCGGGTTCAGCTTGTTCGCCGCGACGAAATACGCCGTGCACAGCTCCCAGACATCGACGAGCGAAAAGCCTGCCGCGCCAATCGCGTCGGCCAGATACTCGGTTGTCTCATCCGCCAGGGCACTGCATCGGGCGACATACGCTGCGCCACTGACGCCGGCCGTCCGGCAGATGTCGAACGGCGCTTCGGCACGATCCGGCGGCGTCGTGGTCGTGTGCGCCTCGACGGGTGTGGTCGGCGACTGCTGGCCGCCGGTCATGCCGAAATTGAAATTGTTGGCCACCACGACGGTGATGTCGGCGTTGCGCCGCGCCGCGTGCACCAGATGCGCTGTGCCGATGCCGCACCCGCCATCGCCGATCAGCACAATCACCGTCAGCTCGGGCCGCGCGCGCCGGATGCCCTCCGCGTACGTGATCGACCGCCCGTGCAGCCCGTGAAACGTGTGACAACTGAAATACCGATCAGACATCCCGATGCAGCCGATGTCCGTCACCAGACAGACTTTCTCCGGTGGAATGTTGTGGCGCTCCAGCGCAGCGCCGAGCCGCTCGAGGATCAGCCCGTGCGAGCAGCCGGGGCAATAACACATCTCGTTCCTGGCGGTCGTCAGCAGCGACATGCCCGGCTCCTTTCGTACCCCGCCGGCGCTGTCCCGTGGCCTTGGATCGCGTCGAGAATGGCCCCCGGTGATATGAGCCCGCCGTCAAACCGCAGTACCGACTCCACCGCGGCGTGAGGAACGCAGCTTCGCAGTTCGTTGACATACAGCCCGATATTCAGTTCCGGCATGATCACCCGCCGAACGTGCGGCGGGTCGGCCGCTTCGCGGATCGCCTCCCGCGGCACCGGCCAGAGACTCAGCACCGTCAGGTGCGAAACAGCGACCCCCTTCCGCCGCGCCTCGCGCACCGCAACGCGCGCCGCGCCGTCGGACAGCCCGTAGGAAACAACCAGCGTCTCCGCCGCCGGATCGAGATCGCGCCGCACCCACTCCAGTTCGCGGCGGTTCGCCTCGATCTTCTCCCGCAGGTGCGTCAGCTTCCTCGCAATCTTCGCCCGGTCCGTCGTGATCAGCCCCAATTCGTCGTGGATCGAGCCGGTGAACCGCACCTGCCGCGCATCACCGATCGGCAAGAACGGCGGCACCTCGGCCGGACCATCCACCGCGTACGGGCGGAACGCCCCGTTCCCTCCGAAGACAGCGCGATCGACGCGCGGCAGAAGCGGCGCTGCGTCCAGATCGACCGTCTGCCGCGTCATCGCAATGTCCTTCGACGTCAGCACGATGACCGGCGTGCGAAGCCGCTCCGCGATGTTGAACGCCTGATAGGTCACCTCGTACGCGGTTTCCGCGTTCGTCGCCGCCAGCACCGGCAGCGGATACCCGCCGCCGGAAATGTAGCGGGCGAACATCACGTCGCCTTCGCCCGTCGCCGTCGCCCCGCCGGTGGCCGGGCCCATCCGCTGACAATCAACGACCACCAGCGGCACCTCGCCCATCTGTGCCAGTCCGATCGACTCGCTGTACAGGCTCAGCCCCGGCCCGCTCGATGCCGTCATCGCCTTCGCGCCGGTCATCGCTGCGCCGATGCACTGCCCGATGGCGGCAATCTCGTCTTCCGTCTGCATCGCCACGCCGCCGCCCGCGGCGAATGCGGCGACGAACTCGCCCAGAATCGAACTGGCCGGCGTGATCGGATAGCCCGCAAAGTAGTTGCAGCCGGCCCGCAGCGCCCCGCGCACAACCGCCTGATTCCCCGTGATGAACTCCCGCATCAAGTGACTCCGTCCGTATCACCGCTCATACCGAGATCCGCGCTACGATCGGTTTGCAGAGCCGCTGCCAGTCGTCGCGACGCATTTTCACCGCCTCGGTATGCAGCCCCGACTGCATCAGGAGGAACTCATCCTCCGCCAGACGCTCGTCCATCACCGTCGGCAGGTTGAACAGCCGACCCACGGGCGGTTCGGCGCCGACCTCACAATCCGGACAGATGGCGCGCAGTTCTTCCTCGCTGACCAACTCGACGTGCTGTTCATCCAGCGCGCGTGCCGCACGACTCAGATCCAGTCGATCGCATGCCGCCAGAACGCACATCGCAAACCCCTTCCGGCCCTTGACCACAACCGGCTTGGCCACAAACCGGCCGGGAACGTGCTCTGACTCGGCCAGTTCCTGCGACGTGTACGTTGTGTAATGCACCCTCTTTTCGTACGGAACTCTTTCCTGTCGAAGAAGTGTTTCGAGTTGCATGGTCAGGCCCTCTCAAAAAATGCCCGTTCAACCTCTACCGCCGCGCGGCTCGCGCAGGCCGGGCGCGGCCCACACTCGGGGTCTGATCCTCTGGCCAGCAATTACTGTGCCATGCAGGCCCGTTCAGCGCCGGATTCCCGTCAGGTCGTTATCGCTCATTGGAATCGCACTGCGGTGCCTTGCCCGATGGTCTCTTGACGACGTGCCCCCGGAAATGCTCCACTGTCCAGCGCGGGAAATCTCTCTCCCGCATTCCCGTTCCGTCACCCGTTTCCCCCGCCCGCATTGCTCGCCCCACGAAATAAGGAAAGGCGGATCCCAGAGACCCGCCTGCCGATCTGCCTTGTCCTGTCTCGCGCGCCCGAGCTCACAGCCCCTTCGCGCACGCCAGCACCGCGTCGTAGTTCGGGTGGCTCGCAATCTCCGGCACATACTCCACGTACCGCAGCTTGTCGTGGCTGTCCACAACGAACACCGCCCGGCTCAACACCCGCAACTCCGGCACCAGCGTCCCGTACGCCCGCCCGAACGACGTCTCCTTGTGGTCGCTCAACGTGATCATCCGCTCCGGATCGATCCCCTCCATCCCGCAGAACCGCTTCATCGCCACCGGCAGGTCGCAACTGATCGTCACGAACCTCACATTGCTCAGCTTCGCCGCTTCCTGGTTGAACCGCTTCGTCTGCTCCGCGCAGACCGGCGTATCCAGCGACGGCACCACGCTCAGGATCCGCACCTTCCCGCCGACGACGTCGCTCAGCTTCGCATCCGTCACCAGATCCCGCCGCAGCGTCGCATCCGGCGCCCGATCGCCCACCTTCAGCTCCGGCCCCTCCAACCCCAGTTCCTTGCCCTTCAGTGTCACTTTTCTGCCCATTTCGAGCCCCTTTCCTTCGCTACTCGTTCGCGGTTGTCCGTTCAATGAACCGCTGACTTCGGTCTAGCCATCCTCACCGGCCGCCCCACGGCCGCCAAACCCATAGGATAGACGCCCAACCCCCGTCTGTCAGCACCGGACTGACACCTGCCTCGGTCCGCCCGCCCGGTTGAGCGAAGTGATGCCTCTCTATTCGCCATGTCGGCGTAGTCTGCACTTCTGACCATTTTCACGTTTCGAACTCTTCTCATCGTTCCCACCTTGCGGCTGCCGCGCCGCGGCGTTCTCTCACCTGCGCGGTCTAAATCAGATTCCCGCGCATATCATTCCAAACCGCCCGGCGTCTGCCGATTGCGCACACCTGACGCTCGAACGACGCCGCCATCGAGGCGCAGTTGGAATGACACTGACATCTGGGTAGCATGATTGACGGCAGTCGCGCGCGGGGATACGCCAAACGCCGCGTCGTGTGCATGAGAACCACATGGATCGCGCTGGCTGGCCAAGCTGGCCTACCTTCGCTAGCATGCATGGTCAACCAGCACGAACATCCGGGAGCGCGTATCAAGCAATCGCGGCTGACGCCGCGCAGTGGTGCGCAACCCCTCAGACCGGATCGGGAGTCGACATCATGAACACTCGAAGGACTTCTTCGCGGGCCATCCTGCTCATCGCCTGCGCCCTATTCGCACTGTCGGCCGAACCAGGCCGCGCTCAGGACAGCACGCCCGCACAGCCCGTCGATGCGCCGCAGTTTACGCAGGAGGAACTGGCGCAGATGCTCGCGCCGATCGCGATTTACCCCGATTCGCTCCTCTCGCAAATCCTCATGGCCTCGACTTACCCGATCGAGATCGTCCAGGCGGATCGCTGGGCCAAATCGCACGATATGAAAGACAGCAGCGCGGCCAGGGACCTCGAAGCGCAGCCCTGGGACCCGAGCGTCAAGTCGCTGGTCAACTTTCCCGACGTCCTCGCCATGCTCAGCGACAAGCTCGAATGGACCCAGAAGCTCGGCGACGCCTTCATCAGCCAGCAGAGCGATGTGATGGCCGCCGTTCAATCGCTCCGCTCCAAAGCACACTCCGCCGGCAACCTCGAAACCTCCGCGCAGCAGAACGTGATCGTGCAACAGCCGGACCCCGGCTCGGGCTCGTCCAGCCCGACGATCATCATTGAGCAATCCGACCCCGACGTCGTCTACGTTCCGACCGCTGATACGACCGTGGTCTATGGCGGCTGGCCCTACCCCTCGTACCCCCCCTATGACTACTACCCGCCCGGATACTCTTATCCATGGGGTGTTGGCGCCGTCTCCTTCGGTGTTGGCGTCGCCTGTGGCGCCGCGTGGGGCTACGCCTGGGGCGACTGCGACTGGCACCACGGTGATATCGACATCGACACCAACCGCAACTTCAACCGCAACACAAACATCAACCGCGATCGCTACCGCAATGATTTTGCCAGCCGCGACGGTATAGGCGATCGCGGCGGCATCGGCGATCGAGGTGGTGTTGGTGACCGTGGCGGCATCGGTGACCGCGGCGGCGCCGGCGGCGGCCGTGGCACATGGCAGCATAACCCGGCCCACCGCGGCAGTGTCCCGTATCGCAACAATGCCGCCGCACAGCGCTTCGGTGGGACCTCGGCCGGTCAGGCCGCCCGCTCGCGCGAGGCGTATCGCGGCCGCGCGGAAGCCGGCCGGCGCGATCTCGCCGCTGGAGGTGTCGGTTCGGCAAGGACTCCGGGCGCCGGCGCCGATCGCGGCGGCATCGGCGCAGGATCGAACCGAGGCGGGGCGACCGCGAATCGATCCGCGCCCGTTCGCTCCGGTGCCGGTGCCGATCGGGCGCGCAGCTCGGCTGGAGCGCGTGACGGAGCATTCTCGGGTTCAAATCGCAGCGGAAGCGCCGCACGCTCTCATAGCAACCGCGGACGATCGAGCATGGGCTCGCGTGGGGGCGGCGGCGGCCGGCGCGGCGGTGGCGGCGGACGTGGCGGAGGACGTGGCGGAGGACGGCGCTAGCCTCTCCTTGGCGTGGAGTGGAACATGATGTTATCTGGTGAAATAACCGTGATTGCCTCAATTCATCGCAAGCAACGCCTCCCTGCGGCCGGATTCGCCCTCTTCGCTGCACCGATCCTGATGCTGAGCATCGGGTGCACCAGCCAGAGAGGCCGAACGTTCGCCTCGCCCCAGGAAGGCGTCAGCGCCTTCGTCGCCGCGCTGCGCCCCCTGAACGTGGACGAGCTGCGGGCCATTCTCGGGCCGGACTCCGACGAGATCGTTTTCTCCGGCGACGAGGTCGCCGACCGCAACGCGGCCGAAACCTTCGCCTCCATGTATGACCTAAAGCATGACCTCGTCGTCGAAGATGACATGGCGACGCTTGTCGTCGGCGACCAGGACTGGCCCATGCCGATTCCTTTGGTCTCCGACGGCAAGACGTGGTGGTTCGACACCGAAGAGGGCAAGGACGAACTCCTCGCCCGCCGTATCGGTCGCAATGAACTCGCGGCAATTGAATCGTGTCGCGCGGTCGTCGATGCCCAGCGCGAATTCGCCGCCATGAACGCCGACAGCGGCCAGCCCGTCTACGCCGAGAAATTCGTAAGCGATCCCGGCCAGCGCAACGGCCTCTACTGGCCCAGCAGCCCGGGCCAGCCTGAAAGCCCCTTGGGGCCCTTGGCCGCGGAAGCGGTCGAAGCAGGCTACAGCCGGCGAGACGCCGCTGACACCGGACCGCGCCCGTTTCAAGGCTACCGCTTCCGCATGCTCACCGCCCAGGGCAAATCGGCCCCCGGAGGAGCGCGCAACTTCATTGAAAACGGCCGGATGACCGGTGGATTTGCCGTCGTCGCCTGGCCCGCCGAGTACGAAAACTCGGGCATCATGACCTTTCTCGTTTGCCATCGCGGGCTCGTGTATCAGAAGGACCTCGGCAAGAACACTGCCAGGCTCGCCGCGGAAATGAGCGCATTCGATCCGGATCGTGGCTGGGAAGTCGTGCCGTAAGACGGTTCACTCGGTGCCGTCGCTCGCTCCGATCAGATACATCCGCCGCGCCGTCGCCAGATACAGCGAGTCGCCGACGATTGCCGGGCGCGAATACAGCGGCGCGTCCATTTTCACCCGCGCCAGAACCTCCTTCGTCCGACCGGCGCGCAGCACCGTCATCTCGCCGTCTTCGTTGCCCGCGTACACGCGGCTGCCCGCGAGCGCCAGGCATCCCCAGATCGCCGCCTGTGTTTCGTGCTTCCAGATCACCTCGCCGCCTGCCGCCTCAACACAGTAAACCGTTCCGCCCAGGTCCCCCACGTACAACAGTTCATCCTCCATGACCGGCGTGCCGACCACGCGCCCAATCTGGCCGCAACTCCAGATGCGTCCGCTCGCCGTCACATCTCCTGCCCCGCTCGTGCTTACGGCATGCAGCAGCGATGGTCCGTCGCCGTGCGATGGGTCCTCACCCATCGCGACATAGACGCGATCGTCGCGCCAGACGGGTGACGCGATGATCGGGCTTCGCGAAAGGACGCCGGGGCGCGGAACCCAGCGCGCGTCTTTCGGATTGCCGTCGAAGCGCCACAGCTCACTGCCCGACTGCGCGTCATACGCGCGCAACCAACCGTCACCGCCGCCGAACAGCACCTGCGTCCGCCCCTTCACACTCGCCGCGACCGGACTGCACCACTGCCCGTGCAACACGTTTTCCCCCGCGCCGATCGCGCTCCAGACGACGCTGCCCGAGTGCCGCTCCGCCGCCACCAGGCTCGGCGCACGCGGCGCCAGCACGCGCGTATGGCCTTCATTCTGCCCGTTGGACGTGCCGACGATCAGCAACTCCCCGATCGGCAGCACTTCGCTGTTGCACGCCTCGTGCGGAAACACGCCCAGCCCGCACAGGTCGAGTTCCCAGACAATGTCCGCTGCACGCATGCCATGAAAGCGCTCGTCGACGAACGGGCCGTCGTTTTCGCCGTCGCCAAAGCCGTCGGTGTCCAGGCACCGAAGCTGGCACTCGGCCGTGACGTAGTACAGGCGGTTTCCTTCCACGTACGGCGCGCTCGTCGTCGAGGGCAGGAGGAACTGCCTCATGCCGCGCTCGACCCGCGGCGCTGCATCCTGCCAGATCAGCGCGCCGTCGCGCGCCCGGAATGCCAGGAGCACGCCGCATGCGTCCACGCACGCTGGATTCCGTCGCCGGCCGTTGTCGGTGCCGACATAGACCACCTCGCCCGCGACGACCGGCCGACCGAACGTCTCGTCGCCCAGCTCGACGCTCCACACGATGTTTCGGCCGGTAGTCGTGTCCCACTCGATCGGTGGATTCCCGCTGCTCGTTGTCGTGGGTGCCCGACGTTCGCTGACCGGAACGGTGATGGCGGCCGGGGGCGCCGCCGCCGCGGCCGGTTCTGTTTCAGCGATCCGGCTCAGCGCCCACTGGCATTCGAATCGCAGCGCCGGCTCGCTCGCCGCGTCTCGCAGTGGTTGCCGGGCAGCCTCGGCCCTGCGGCCGATCTGCCCCAACGCGCTCGCTGCGCAGAGCCGCACGTAGAGTGACTCGTCTCTCAGCGCCTCGATCAGCTTCGGCACGGCCGGCGCGGCCGCCGGACCGATCCCGCCCAGCGCTTCGCACGCCGCCCACCGCACGCCCGGAACGGCATCGTGCAGCGCTTCCGACAGATCGCTCGTGGCGCCGGATGCCTTCGGGCCGATCGCTGCCAGCGCTTCCGCCGCGTACAGGCGAACATGCGCGTCGTCGTGGCCCAGCGCGTCGACCAGCGCCGTCACCGATGGCGCTGCCCGCTCGCGCAGCGCACCCAGCGCGCGCGCCGCGTCGCGCGCCACCTGCACATCCCGGTCTCCCAGCGCGCGGCGAAGCCGCGGCTGCGCCGATTCGCTTGCCGGGGCAAGATCGATCAGCGTATCGGCCGCCTGGCGGCGCACCGATGCACGGCCGCTCACAAGCACGTCTGCCAGCAGCTCAATTGCCGGCGGGCTGATGCGGCGCGCGATGTCGAACGCTTCATGCTGCACGTCCTCGTCGTGGCTTCGCAGAAATCGGTGCAGGAGCGGCAGGGAGCGCTCCCCGGCGCCGATCAGCGTGTCCTTCGTCTCGGCGCGGACTTGCGGTTCATCAGCCAGCAGGCGGCCCGACCAGTCCCGCACCAGCGCCGGCTCGCGCGATAGATCGGATTCGCTCGGCACCGCCTCACGAACCGCGCCTGGGTCATGTCGGTTCGGTCTGCACGCGCAGTGCATGGCCGTCGCGGCCAGGGTCAGTAGAACAAGAGCGTTTCGGACTGGCGGGTGATTCATGCTCCCGACAAAAGATACTCCTGACACTTCGACCGCACCAGACCGGCCGCCTCCAATTTGGCCCCGAACACCGTGGCACGCAACGCATCACACACAAGTCTCAATCCCGTAGGACTTTAGGAACCAGCGTGGCCGGGCCCCGACTCAAGGTGGGCAATGTGCGTCGGAAAGCGCCCGCCTCATCCCTCGAGCCGAGCGCATGCGGAAATCTCACACTCCGTTCGGCGAGCCGTATCCTTCGTTCAGGATGACGCGACAGCGCTCAGCAAACCGGTGACGGCCGGGAGGAGCGGGCGGCGAGGGCGATGTAGGCGGCGAGGGAGGCGAGGATGAGGAGGCCGCCGAGGAGAGTCGTCGGCGTGGGGACCTCACCGACGGCGAAGTAAGTCCACACGGGATTGAGGACGGGTTCGAGGAGCGTGATGAGGGCGGCCTGGTAGGCGAGGACGCGGCGGAGGCTCCAACTGTAAAGGTAATATGGCAATCCGAACTGGACGACGCCGAGCACGATCAGGAGGAGGATGGCGCGGCGGTCGAGGGCGGCGTGGCCCCATTTCCAGGCGGGCAGGAGGAGGATGGCCGCGCCGCCGCAATTGAGCAGCCAGGCCACGGCGGCGGAGTCGCAGGCGCGGAGCGAGCGCAGAAGCATCGTGACGCCCGCGAAGCAGACGCCGCTGGTGAGGCCGATGAGCAGGCCGGCGAGGTCGGTGGAGAACTGTCCGCCGAAGATGATGATGATGCCGAGGGCGGCGCCGCCGAGGGCAGCGAGGTCGCGGGGGCGGATGCGCTCGCGGAGGAGCAGCGGCGAAAGGAGGCAGACCCAGAGCGTCGAGGTGTATTGAAGCAGGATGGCGTTGGCGGCTTGGGTGCGCGTCGTGGCAATAACGAAGGTGGCGGTGAGCGAGGTGAAGAAAATGACGGCGCCGAGGAGGGCAAGGGGGCGCGCGGAGCGGAGGGACGGCAGGCCGCGCAGGGCGAGGGGCGACAACGCGAGGCCGGCGATGAGGGAGCGATAGAAGGCGATGGAGAGGCCGTCGACGACAGCGGGGCTGGTCTGGAGGAGCTTGATAAGGGGGCCGTTGAGGCTCCAGAGGGCGGCTGTGACGGCGAGCATGATCAGGCCGAGCCGATGCTGCGCGGGGGTGATGGACGGCGAGGGCGTTGAGGCCATTTGAACCGCCTACTGCGCGCGCTTGTACTCGGCGAGGATGCGGCAGACGTCATCCTGAGCTTTCTTGTACGGTGCGGAGCCGCCCTTGAAACCATTGTGCAGGATGCTGAAGGCGAGCCAGGTACCGTCGTCGGCCTGAATATAGCCGCTGAGCGTTCGAACGCCGTCGAGGTAGCCGGTCTTGCCGAGGACGCGGCCGGGCATGTTGCCGAGCCGCTTGGCGAGCGTGCCGGTCTCGCCGGAGCGGGAGAGGCTGGCGAGGAAATACTCACGATAGGGCCCGTTGAACATGTGGGTGAGTACGCCGGTGAGGAGAGCGGGGGTCAGGCGGTTGTCGTGGCTGAGGCCCGAGCCGTCGGCGATGACGAGTTCGGGCCGGGCCAGGCTGTTGCGCCCGAGCCAGGCGAGGACGGTTTCGCGGCCGGTGGTCCAGCTTCCGACGTTCCACGCTGGCACCTTCGGACCGCCGGGGCCGATCCGGCCGAGGGCTTTGAAAAGGGCTTCGGCGGCGAGGTTGAGCGAGTCGGTATTGGCGCGGCGGATGACATCGAGGATGTCCTGGTGGTGCGCGGCGACTTCGATGGCTCCATTCGGCAGCGAACCATCGGCGGCGGCAATACGCTCGCGCCGGATGTCGTAGGAGGCGGTAATTCCCTGAATGCGGATCTCCGTGAGAAAGGCGCCTGCGGCGAGCCGGCCGGGGTCGGGGTAGCTGACCGGTCCGACGACGGTTTCGGCCGCGCCCAGTTCGCAGCCGCCGTGCAGAATGAACACCGGTTCGTTCGCGCGGCGGCTGATGAGCGGCGAGCCCTTGGTGCCGGTGACGCAACGGTTTTCGATCGTCACACCAATATCAGTGGGGATGATCATGTAGCGCACCGGATATTGGGGCTCCGTTTCGGGGCCGACGCGGACCGAGATGACGTTGTCGAAGAAGTTGAGGGCGCCGACGGGCGCCGCATAGCGCTGCTGGAGCTGATCGGCGGGCCAGGACGGATGCGTCCACTGCTGGTCGAAGGCAAAGTCGTCGTAAACGACGTCCTCGAACTCTCGGGCAAGCCAGTCGCGGCGGAGCGCGACGGCCCATTCGCGGAAGACGGCCGTGGGCAGTTGGCCCGCGGTGCGCGCGGTTTCTTCGTCGCCGAGAAGCGGGTCGCCGCCGCCGATGAGGACGAGATTGTTGTCGTGGATCGCAAGCGTGGTGCGGAGGAGATAGTCCGGCGTCAGGATGTCGAGCGCGGCGGCCGTGGTCAGCAGCTTCATATTGCTCGCGGGTTTGAACGGCTGGTCGGCACGGGAAGCGTAGACGACCCTCCCGGACGGGAGTTCGACGATGTGCGCGCCGACGACCGTCCGGTCCGAGTCGGGCAGGCGCAGGGCGGCCGCAATTCTTGCGCCCAGGTCGGCGGCAAGCGCAGGCGCGGGGCCGATGAGAACGAGCAGCGCGGCGGCGATGGCGCGGCTGCGCGAGCGATAATGCGTTCGATTCAGGCGTGAATTCATGCGACTCCCTGCGCTCAAGCGTATTTCTCATTCTAATGCATCGCGCACAGCGCACAACGCATTGACCGTTCCGTCGCGTGCAGATATTATCAGCGGAGCGAGTGAGAGCCACGGGGGCGTCCAGGAAAATCGTCGAGGAAGGCGCTGCGATGGCGGACAGGTCGGTGATTGTCCATTTGCGTGGCAACTCCGGCGACGGCGCCGAGGTTTCGCGTCGCCTGCACGAGGCCGGGCTGACGGTGCGCGAGTTCGGCGATCCGTACGCGACAATGGGGTTTCTGGCGCGGATGCGGGGTCGCGCTGCGGCGCTGGTGATCAACCTCAGCGCGCTCGACGGGGAGGAATGGGAACTGGTGGGTTTGGCGCGGCGGTTTGTTCCCGCGGGCGCGGTCTGCGGCTATGCGCGAGCGGCCGCGGTGCTGCGCGGTCCGTCCAGCATTTCGATACCCAGCTATCCATCGGATCAGCCGCAGCAATTGGACGCGATGATGAGCCATCTGCGGGCCCGCGCGGGCGACCCATCGCGGCAAAACGGCAAACGCACGGCCGCGGGCGAAGTCGCAGTATCCGGTGAGGCTGAGACGCCGCGCGCCGCTGCGCAAGGCGGAGCGCCGGGGCAGCCTACGGCGAGCGAATCGGCCGGTGCCCGGACGCTCAGCGGCGCGGGCGCAACGGCGGGGTCGTCTCTGCCACCGCCGGTTGAACCGGCGCCGCAAGCCAACGTATCGATCGAATGCGGTGAGGCCGGCGGCCCGAGCGCGATGAGCGAGGGGGAGGGGGAAGGCGTTGTGCCGTTTCCGTGGAGTCCGGCGCGCGATCTGCCGCGTCGACGGCCGCCGCGGGCAGCACCGGACACCGGTGGCGCGACGCCGCAGCAGGCGCACGGTGCGGACGCGGATGAACCCATCCTGACGCCGGCGGAGTTGCGGGCGCTACTGGGCGAGGAATGACTTGGCGTCTGGTGGCGGGGCCGATCGTTGCGGCTCGACGGGATTGGGGCGATTCGCGTTTTGGGGCGGATGGCGGAAAGAAGGCGGGCGTGAGCGCGGACACACTTCTCGATGACCTGCGGCAGCACGAGCGCGTCGTACTGGTGGGCACACCGGACGGGCTGACGGAGCGGCTGCGGCAGCGCTACCCTACATACGACATTGTGCGGCGGGAAACGTACCTCTCGGGCATCGCGGAGTTGGGCGAGGGCTCGGTCGCGGCCGTGCTGGTGGAGATCGAGCCGACGGAAGAGCGCGGCCCGCAGATCGTCTCGGGTTTTCGTACCGCATTGCCGCACGATGTGCCGCTGGTGCTCTGCTGCGAGCCGGCGGGGGAGCCGGCCGTGCGAGAAGCGCTCACCAGCGGCGCGGACGACTACCTGATCTTGCCGCCGAGCGACGCGGAGTTGGACGAGGGGCTGCGGCTTGCGCGGCCGGGGGCGCCGGTTCCGCCGTGTGCGGCGGAAATGGCTGGGCCGGCAGTGCCGCTGGAGGAGCTGGCGCAACTGGCCGAGACGTTCCGCCAGGTCGGGCAGCCCCTGCGGCTGCTGCTGCGGAGCGTGGCGGAGTTTCTGCAGCGGGCGATGCGCGCCGAGGGGGTGACGCTGCTCTATCAGGGAATGCGCGTCAGCGCAGGGGAGGACGCGGGCGATGGCGTGCTGCGCGATACGCTGCGCAGCACGGAGGGGGAATCGGGTGTGGTGCTGGTAGGGCCGCGGCGGCACGCGCCCTACGGCAAGGCGGACGCGGACAAACTGCGGACGTACGCGGAGCTGGCGGGGCGGTTGATCGAGACGAACCGCGAGCGTGCGCGGTGGCAGGAAATGGCGATGACCGACGAGGTCAGCGGCCTGCCGAACCGCCGCTATCTGCTGGAGATGCTCGAGCGGCTGATCGCGCGGGCAGAGCGGGAGCGGTTCTGCATCACCGTGCTGCTCTTCGACGTGGACGACTTCAAGCGCTACAACGACACCTGCGGACACGAGGCAGGCGACGAGATTATCCGCGAGATCGGCGTGCTGTTCCGGCGGTGCAGCCGCCAGCACGACGTCGTCGTGCGCTACGGTGGCGATGAGTTTGTCGTGCTGTTCTGGGATCACGATGAGCCGCGGCAGGCCGGTTCGCGGCATCCGCAGGATGTGCTGAACGTGTTGGAGCGGTTCAAGGCGGCGCTGGGGACGCACGAAATGAAGCATCTCGGGCGCGAGGCGTGCGGAGAATTGACGATCAGCGGCGGGCTGGCGACCTATCCGTGGGACGGGCGGACGGGCGAGGAGCTGCTGCGGCAGGCTGACCGGGCGCTGCTCGAGGCCAAGCGGCAGGGCAAAAACCGCATCCACATCGTCGGATCGCCGGTGGAGGGGGGAGCAGGGCACGAGGGGCCGGGCCCCGAGGGCGGGTGCCCGAACCCGTGACAACGGACCCGTCACGGCCCGCAGCGGCCGGCGACAAGACGTCGTAACTCGTTATTTCACGTTGGGCGGAAGCGCACGTAAGCCCATATTCTACGTTGGCACGGAATTGCCGTAAGTGGGTGGTTCACGTCGGGGCGAAAATTTTCGTAAGTCCTTGTTTTACGTTCGAAATTCGTTCATAAGTCCTTGTATTGCGCAGTG
>CAZNDQ010000021.1:0-18841 GCA_964571825.1 uncultured Planctomycetales bacterium
GTCGTGGGGCGGTCGTAACCGTAGCAGGAGAGGCGGTCGAGGCGGACGGTGTCGAGGATGAGGAGGACGACGTTGGGGGGGCCGTCGGGTGGGACGGGGAACTTTGCGGCGGCGCTTGTGGGGAGATGGTGTCGGGCGGCGCCGGAGAACGGTGAGCGGTCCATGAGGTACCAGCAGAGCAGAATGAGGGGGAGGGTGGCGAAGGCGGCGAGGCGGAGGAGTTTGCAGTAGATGCGGCGGAGTGCGGCGGCGGAGATGAGCATGAAGGCGAGGAGGGCCCATATGAGCAGCACGGCGATGATTGCCGGGATGAGGAATGCGGGGCGGAGGTTGTTGGCGACGTCGAGGGCGGCGGGGAGGGTGATGGCGGCAGCGAGGGGGAGATAGAGGAGGAGCGCGGGGATGGCGGGGGCGATGATGCGGCGTCGGGCGGAGCGTCGGGCGAGCCAGGCGGCCGTGGGGAG
Organism: uncultured Planctomycetales bacterium; assembly: GCA_964571825.1. Classification (GTDB taxonomy): domain Bacteria; phylum Planctomycetota; class Phycisphaerae; order UBA1845; genus CAZNDQ01. The sequence goes on from CAZNDQ010000021.1 coordinate 465, forward strand.
CCAGATGAGGGCGAAGGCGAGGGGCCAGAAGAGGCCGTGAGTAAGGAGGATGCGGGCGAGGGCGCCGAGGAAGGCGGACCAGGGGATGGGGGCTTCGCGGGCGTAGCGGACGCCGACGGAGACGGCGGTGAGGGCGGCTTCGGCGAGGCCGATGAGGCAGCCCCAGACGAGGGCGGTGTAGAGGCCGGCGAGCCAGACGCGCGCGAGGGAGAGGGGGCGATGGGGCGCGGGCGCTGCGACGGGTTGTTCCTCGGTCATTGAATCACCGGCGGTCACGAAAGCCGAGAGAGCGTACAAGAGGGGGAATCACGGAACAAATCAAGCACATGTGATTGCCGGCGGTGCGTTTCAGGCGCGGGCGGCGCGGAGGAAGGCCCGGAGGCGCGCGGGGTCTTTGAGACCGGGGGCGGATTCGACGCCGCCAGCGACGTCGACGGCGAAGGGGCGGACGAGGCGGACGGCATCGGTGACGTTTTCGGGGGTGAGTCCGCCGGCGAGGATAATGGGGGGCCAGTGGTTGAAGCGGCCGGTGTCGCGGGCGTCGGCGAGGCGTTGCCAGTCGACGGTGCGGCCGGTGCCGCCCATTCCGTCGCGGGAGAGGGCGTCGAAAAGGATGGCGGCGGGGGGCGCGTTGGCGCAGGCGGCGAGGAGATTGTCGATCGGCGTGATGAAGTCGGGGGCGCCGACGGGGCAGGGGATGATCGGTGCGAAGCCTGCGGCGCGGAGTTCGCGGACAAGTTCGGGGGTGACGTCGCCGTAGAGCTGGACGTGATCGACCCAGCGGGCGCCGAGGAACTCGTAGAGGTCTTCGGGGAGTTCGCCGCGGACGACGGGGAGGAGGGCGACGGGCGTGAGGAATGGCGGCGCAGCATCGAGGATGGCGTGGGCGGTGTCGAGGTCGATGCGTCGCGGGCCGAAGACGAAGTTGAGGCCGATGGCGTCGGCGCCGAGTTCGGCACAGCGGCGAGCGTCTTCGGGGCGGGTGATGCCGCAGATTTTGACGCGGACCATGTCGGGCTTCCCGTCGGCAAAAAAAGACCCGCGCGGTGAGGCGCGGGCCGAAGATTTCGCGTCGCGCCGGCCGGTGGTCAGGCGGCCTTGCCCACAGCGAGGTGGGGCCGCACGAGCGTGACGACGGCGTCGAAGCCGGCGGGGTCGTGGATGGCCAGCTCGCTGAGCATTTTGCGGTTGAGGATGACGCCGGCCTTTCGCAGGGCGTTGATGAAGGCGGAATAGCGGAATCCGCGCTCGCGGCAGGCGGCGGTCAGTCGGGTGATCCAGAGGGCGCGGAACTCGCGTTTTCTGGCGCGGCGGTCGCGGAAGGCGTACTTTTGGGCGCGGATGACGGCCTCGACGCCGAGGCGGTGGAGGTGGCCTGGCGCGCCGCGTCGGCCGCGGGCGGCCTTGAGCGCCTTCTTGACTCGGCCATGGTGGGCGACACCGGATTTTGCGCGGGGCATGGAAGCAACTCCTTGGTGCTATCCGTCGGGTTCAGTCACGGGTCAGTACAGCAGAGCCTTCTTGATGGCGGCGGCCTGAGTCTTGTTGAGGATGCCGGGTCGCCGGGCCCGTCGGCGGCGCGTGGGGCTCATACCGCTCATGAGGTGTCCTGAGCCGCAACGTTTGTGGACGACCTTTCCGCGTGACGTGACTTTGACTCGTTTGGCGACGCCCTTGTGGGGCTTCATCTTGGGCATTGGAGCACCTACGTTGTCGAATAACTGGCGATTTCCGAGCCCCGCATGATAGGGTCGGGGGGCGGATCGTGCAAGGGGGCGGGGGGTCAGTCGGGGAGTCGGACGGGGGCGGCGCGGGCCTGTTCGAGGGCGGCAGCGGCGGCCCTGTCCTGCTGGGAGACCATGCGGCGGAGCCGGCCTTCATTGATCCACTCGGTTCGCAGGGTGCCCTTTTCGAGAATGATGACGCTGCGGCCGCTGTAGGAGACGAAAAGCTGGGCAAGCGGGGAATATCCGACGATGACGGGATCGGCGGTGCGGGAGGCGTAGAACTGGGTGGCAGGTTCGGCATAGTAGTCGAGCGGGGCGAGGTCGCGGCGGGGCGCGAGGATGGGGGCCATGGCGGGGAGGGTACCGTAGGTGTCGTAGTGTTGCTGGAGAGCCTTGCGGTAGACGTCCATGGAGTCGGTGAGGATGCGGCGGTTTCGCTGGTCGCGGTTGATGGTCGCCCAGACGCAGAGGGCGGCGGCGGCGAGCATGAGCATGGCGGTGGAGAGGGCGAACTGGCGCGGAGATTTGCGGACGGGGCGGACGCTGGCGTGTCGTCGCTGATCGGCGCGGGTTCGGGCGTGTGGCGCGGGTGATTTTTCGGTGGCGTTCACGTCAGAATCCTGTGAGCGCGAATAGAATCCGGCATTGGTGCGTTCGAACCCTCGAGCGGCCGATCGGGCGACCCGTTGCCGGGGGTCGAGGCAACGCGTGGGTTTCGGCGCCGGCGGCGGATGCCATGTCGGCCGCAGGCGTTGAAAAAGCGCCGAGGCAAGTATAGATAGGGGACAGGAAAAGAGACAGGGTACTCGTGCGTCAGCTCGTCTTCCCTGGCACCCCTCACAGATCATGGGTCATGAGCGGCCCGGCCGCGGCCACGATGCGGCAAGGAGCCTGCGAGAGCCATGCGCGATCATTGGCGAGTTTTTCGTTGGCGGTGCGAGCGGCTGGTGCCGGCGGCGGCGTTGATGGTGTTGGCGGTCGGGGTCGATGGTGCGGCGGGGCAGAGCACAAGCGCGCCGGCGTCGAATCCTCCGCGCGTTGAACAACTGCGAACGCTGATCCTGGACGAACGACAGACGGCGGCGAACCGGGAGTTTCTGGTGCGCGAGCTGCTGGGCGATCCATCGCCGGAGGCGGCTGGTGCAGTGCTGCACATCCTGACGCACACGGAAGACGCGGCGACGCTGGCGAGTGTGTGCCAGGTGCTGGGGGACATCGGCCGTTGCGAAGCGGACTGGTTCGACGCGCTGGTGAAGCTGCTGCGGGCGCCACGGACGGAGGTGCGGGAGGCGGCGGCACGGGGGCTTGGCGCGTGCCGGGCGGAGGAGACGCTTGCGCGGGTGGGTACGCTGGCGGCGGACCGGTCCGAGTCGGTGGAGGTGCGGCTGGCGGCGGCGCGGATCCTGGGAGGTCTGGCGGATCGGAAGGCGGCGCTGAGCGCGCTGGTCGGACTGATGGACGATCCGCAGGCGGAGGTTCGTGCGGCCGCGCGCGGCTATCTGCTGCAAGTGGCGCCGACGGACTTCGGGGAGGACGCGGAATCGTGGCGGCAGTGGTGGTCGGCGCGGCGGAGCGACCCGCCGGAGGTGTGGTCGCGGGCGCTGCTGGAGACGCGCAAACGTGAGCTGGCGTCGGCGGAGCAGCGCATCCGGCGGCTGGAGCAGCAGAACCTGGCGTTGCTGCGGCAGCTTTACGATCGCTCGTCGGAGGCGGAGCGCAAGGCGCGGCTGGGGGAGTTTCTGCGGGAGAAGGATTCGCGGGTGCGGCTGCTGGGGCTGGAGATCGTCAGCAAGATGATCTCGGACCGGCAGGAGGTCCCGGCGGAGACGCTGTCGGCGTTGCGGGCGCTGGTTGCGGCGCCGTCCGTGGAGGTGAGGCGGGCGACGATCACGCTGCTGATGGACCTGCGGGCGGCGGAGGACGCGGCGCTGCTGATCGAGCGGCTGGGGGTGGAAACAGACGGGGAGGCGCGGCGCAGTCTGGTTCGGGCACTGGGGCGGTTGGGCGATGCGGACGCGGTGGAGCCGCTGCTGGTGCTTCTGGGGCCGGAGTCGCCGGCGTCGCTGGCCGGGGAGGCGGCGGAGTCGCTGGCGCTGCTGGTGACGGGATCGGCGGAGGGTGCGGCGTGGAAGGACGCGGCGGCGGCGGCGCTGCTTGAGCGGTTCGAGTCGCAGCCGGGGGAGCCGTCGGACGCCGCGCGGCAGTTGCTTTCGGCGATGGCAACGCTGGCCGATGCCTCGTTTCTGCCGGTGTTTCTGGCGAACGTGGAGAGCGGCGACCGGGAGGCGAAGATCGCGGCGTTGCGCGGGTTGCGTGAGACGGGGAATGCGTCGCACCTGCCGCTGATGATGGGGCAGTTTGCGGATCCGGGGCCGCGGGTTCGGCGAGCGGTGGCGGAGGCGCTGGGCAAGTTTGGCGAGAATGAGCTGCACCTGGAGTCGCTGCTCGCGCACCTCGATTCGGCGACGGAGCCAGACGACTCGGTGCGGAACTCGGCGTGGGATGCGTTCCAGAAGGTATATGCGAAGCAGCCGCTGGACCTGCGGATGAAGTGGGCGTCGCGTCTGGACCCGAAAGGGCGAGGTCCGGCAGCCTCGGCGGAGCGGTACATCGCGCTGCTGGGGCAGATGGAGAAGGACCTCGGCGGGCGGGCGGACCGTTACGAATCGCTGATGGAGGTGCAGACGTTGCTGGCGTCGGCGAATGCGGAGGCGGGAAATCACGCGGAGGCGCTGCGTTACCTGCAGATCGTGCAGCCGTGGCTGAAGGGGAAGGGCGATGGGCGGGCGGTGACGGTGGCGGCGACGGTGCTGGGTTCGCAGTTGCGCGGGGACCGTCCGGACCTGGCGGTGAGCCTGATCACGACGCTGCTGGCAGAGCCGAACGCGGAACTGGCGGCGGCGCTGGCGGAGACGGCGAACATGCACATCCGCGCACAGCTCGAGGAGAAGCAGTGGGAGGAGGCGCTGTCGCTGTGTGACGAATTGACATCGCGGCGCGCGCCGGGCGTGACGGACGCGTGGCTGAACGATCTGGCGGAGTTGTCGGCGCAGGCGGTGGAGCTGCGGAATGAGCAGGATGCGGGGCGAGTGGCGGAGTTGGTGGCAGCGATGCTGGCCAAACACGAGAAGGGCGGGGCGGTGAACGGGGAGCGGGAGCAGATCCTGGCGCTGGGGTCGCGGGCGACAGGGGGACTGACGCATTCGCTGCGGGAGCTGATCGGCAACGGCGGAGATGCGGCCGCGCAGGAAAAGCTTCTGGCGGACCTGTTGCGGCAGATTCACCCGGAATGCCCGGACTATGACCCGGGGGCGCCGGTGGAGGTGCGCGTGGCGTGGGTGGAGGCGGTAGGGAGGCCGGCGGCGGTAGGGGGATGAGGCGTGAGTTGGCATTCGATGTGGGATGTCGGATGCGGGATGTTGGACGCAACAAACATCTGATGGACACTCGGAGGGCGGACTAAGACAATGAGCGAGGCGACGATCAGATTGCATATCGAGCCGTTGTCTGAAGGCGGATATCTGGCGACGAGCCCCGACGTGCCGGGACTAGTTGCGGAGGGGCGGAGCATTATCGAGGCGGTCGAGATTGCGCAGGGTCTGACGCGTAAGATTGTGGAGTCCTGTTTGGAGCACGGGGATCCACTTCCTCCGGCTCTCGCGAATTCGGTTGGCGGCGCGATCGATCTGCTCATTCCAGTCGGGCTACACTAAGGGGTCGGCTTTCCGGCTTCCGGTATCGCGAGGTCGTGCAACGCCTGCGTGTATTCGGGTATGCGTTTGACCTGCCGGGCCCGGGAAGCCACGAGATTTGGCGTAATGAGTCTACTGGGAAAAAGGTTACGCTTCCGCGGCATTCGCGCGAGATGGCGGAGGGAACGCTGCGCGCGGTGCTGCGCGAGGCCGGTATTGATGTAGACGCCTTTCTACGCGCGTAATCACACTACATGACAACGAAAACGAACAAGTCGGTTCCGGCCTGACCACAGCGCCTTTACGTTCTGGCCTCTCGCAGGAATGTCATCAGGCGGCGGGGGGAGGGGAGTTCGCCGTCGTGGAGGGTGTAGTCCCAAGGGGGCAGTGCGCGCCAGCGGGTGCGGCGGCACCATTGGTGGGCGGCGCGGAGTTCGGTCTCGGGCGTGCGGGCGGTCTTGTAGCAGACGATGGCGCCGGCGGCGGCGACATATGGCCGCGCGGCGTCGAGGCACGCCGCGATCGCGCCGACGGCGCGGGCGAGGACAAGATCGAAGCGGTAAGCGGATTTCCATTGCGGCGTTCGCGCCTGGACGGCGGAGATATTCGGCAGCGCGAGTGCGTCAATGAAGGAGGCGACGGCCGTGACTTTTTTCGCGGTGGCGTCGACGGCGGTGAGGCGCCAGTCGGGTCGGGCGACGGCGAGGGGCAGCGCGGGGAAGCCGCCGCCGGTGCCGAGGTCGAGGATGGTCGTCGCGCGCGGGAAGTGCTGCGCGGCGAAGGGGATGACCGAGAGGGAGTCGGCATAGTGACGGAGTGCTGCATCAGCGGGGTCGGTGATGCGGGTGAGGTTGAGGCGCTGGTTGGCTTCGAGGAGCAAGTTGAAGTGGCGCCACAGGGTGTCGATCACGGGCGCGTCGAGAGACAGGCCGAGGCGCGCGAGGGCCGTGGTGAGCGCGGAAAAGAAGCGGTCGTAGTCGGACATGGGTGCATGATGGGGGAGAGGCGGGAGGATGCAAGAGCGGGAAGAAATGCGGAATGCGGAATGCGGAATACAGCCGAGCGGGCACGTTTCGGCGTGCTGGGTGCAAGTTGTGATCGATCCCGGCGCAGCGGGAGGTGGCTGGAGATCGCATTGCTTGAAGCAGTGGCACACGGAAGCGGGACTACGTCGGCGAAGTGAAGTTGTGTGACCCGACGGACATTGGACGGCGAATGAGGCGCGGCGGGCGGGCGGTAATGCGGAATGACGGAAGAAATGCGGAATGCGAAATGCGGAATGCGGAATTGAAGAGGTCGATCGAACATCGGTGAGTGGTCGGGATGAGGGGCGCGCTGAAGGGCCGTAGCGGCCGCACTGCTGGAAGCAGTGGCACACAATCCGGAGGGCTACGTCGGCGAAATCGAGTTCCGTGTCTTGACGGGCGTCAGGTGGCGAATGAGGCATGGCTAGCGCGCGTTCGTGGTGGGAGTGTGGGGACGGTTCTATGTTAACCTTGGTGTTCGGGGCGGGTCTAAAGGCAGACGGGGGCCGGGGACGGAGGCGGTCTGCGCGGAGGCTGGGTAAATGCACATTGAAGCACGGTCAGCGCGAGGAGGGGCGTGCGGCGCAGGGCGGGCGGTGTGGTGCGCGATGGTCGCGCTGCTTGGCGTCGGCGCGGGCGGATGCGGGGGCGGGCGGGCGCACACGACGGATGAGATCTGGGTGGAACAGTACCCGGCGTTTTACCGGCCGGAGCTGAAGTCGATCGCGGTGGTGCCGTTCGGGAATCGCACGGACGTCCCGCAGGTGGGCGAGGCGATCAGCGACCGCGTCGCAGCGCTGCTGACGCAGAACGGGACGTACGAGGTGTACAACCGGCAGCATCTGCGCGAGATCGTGCGCGAGCAGGATGCGGTGCTGGCGGGCATCCTCAGCGCGGACGAGGCGGTAAAGATCGGGAGATTACAGGCGGTGCAGGCGCTGATCTGCGGGGACGTGTACTCGTACGGGGCGGAGACGAAGGAGGAGACGCGGTATCGGTCGCAGCGCGTGTGGGGGCGCGACCCGTACGGCCGGCCGGTGGTGATCGGGGAGCGGCGCCTGGCGTATCCGTATCAGCGGTGCGAGGCGATCGTCGAGTGCAACGTGGTGGTGCTGGATACGACGACGGGCAGGCAGCTCGCGGCGTTTCATGAGCCGACGACGCTGAGCGCGGAGGGGAGCCCGCCGGGGCGGAGCGCGGAGGATCTGCTGCGGGCGGCCGAAGAGGACCAGGTGCGGCGGATCGTCTCGGCCGTGGCGGTGACACGGACGCGGATCGAGCTGAGTGAACAGGCGATCCGCACAGCGCGGGCGGGCGAGGGGAGCGACTGGCGCTGGCAGCGGAAATTCCTGACGACGGACCGGCGGATGTACGTGGTGGTGACGCTGCCGCCGGAGGCGGACCGCAACCGCTTCCGGATGAAGGTGGGTTCGGACGAGAGCGGCGAGACGATCCGCGAGGAGGAGATCGTCTGGGACGGGTCGCGGAGCCGGGTGTCGTTCGAGCTGAGCCCGGCGGAGATCGCGGCGCGGAGCGGGCCGGGGCGGTACGTGTGCCGGCTGCTGGCGGGGGAGGAACTCGTCGGGGCGTACGAGTTTGACGTGGAGAAGCCGGAGGAGAAGTAGCCGGCGCGCAGCACGTCGCGTTTCCATGAGCAACATGCACACCAGACCTACACGCATTTCACGGCAGCAACTCGATCACGATTTCTCGTTGTAGGTCTGTTCGAAGCGGTCGAGGAGGGACTTGAAGCGGGCCATGCAGTCCTCGATGGGCTGCGGCTTGGTCATGTCGACGCCGGCCTTTTTGAGCACTTCGATCGGATAGTCGGAGGAGCCGGAGCGCAGGAAGCCGAGGTAGGCGTCGAGGGCGCCGGGGTGTTTTTCGAGGATGCCCTTGGCGAGAGTGGCGGCCGCGCTGTAACTCGTCGCGTACTGGTAGACGTAGAAGCCGGAGAAGAAGTGCGGGATGCGGAGAAAGTAGACGTCCATCTCGGGGTCGACGACGAGCGCGGGGCCGTGGTACTTGCCGTACAGCTCGATGCCGAGCTTGCCCATCATGTCGCCGGTGAGGGCGTCGCCGCGCTCGGCTGCTTCGTGCAGGGCGAGCTCGAACTCGGCGAACATCGTCTGGCGGAAAACGGTCTGGCGGATGGAGTCGAGGAACTGGTCGAGGAGGAAGAGTTTCTCGTCGCGGCTGTCGGCGCGGGCGAGGAGGTATTCCTGCAGGAGGATCTCGTTGCAAGTCGAGGCGACCTCGGCGACGAAGGTGGCGTAGTCGCCGTAGACGGGCGGCTGATTGGTGAACGTGAAATAGCTGTGCATCGAGTGGCCCATCTCGTGGGCGACGGTGCTGACATCATGGAAGGTGCCGTTGAAGTTGAGCAGCAGGTAGGGCGTCTTGCTGAGATAGGAGCCCCAGGAGTAGGCGCCGCCGCGCTTGCCCCTGGTCTCGAAGACGTCGACCCAGCGCGACTCGAAGCCTTTGGTCATCGGGCCGAGGTAATCGGGGCCGAGGGGCTGGAGGCCTTCGAGGGTGAGGTGGACGGCGTCTTCGTAGGTGTAGGTGCGGCCGGTGTCGGGGACGAGCGGGCTGTACATGTCATAGACGTGCAGCTCGTCGACCTTATAGAGGCGCTTGCGCAACTCGGTGTAGCGGTGGGAGAGGGCGATATTGGCGTTGATCGTGCGGATGAGGTTGTCGTAGACGGCGACGGGGATGTTGTCGGCGAAGAGGGCGGCCTCGAGGGAGGTATTGAAGCCGCGGGCGCGGGCGCGGAAGACGTCGCCGTGGATGGCGCCGGCGAGGAGATTGGCGAAGGTGGTCTGAAAGGGTTTGTAGGCGCTCATCGTGCCGAGGAAGGAGTCTTTGCGGAGGCGGCGGTCAGCCGAGGTGCGGAAGGCGTAGTAGCGCGTTTCGGAGAGCGTGACTTCGTTGCCCTGTTCGTCCTTGATCTTCGGGAACGGCAGCTCGACATCCTTGAAGGAGGCGTAGGCCTGCTCGGGAGCGGCGGCCATCTGGCCGGTGAGGGCGAGGAGGCGTTCGCCCTGCTCATCAAGCGTGTGCGGTTTTTCGCGGAGGACGTTGTCGAGGTAGTGGCGATAGACGCGGAGCTTGGCGCTGGACTCGCACCAGGAGGCGATGGTGTCGGCGGGGATGGTCAGCATCTCGGGCTGCATCCAGGACGTGGCCTCGGCGAGGCGGGCGGAGAGGCCGGTGGCGCGGGTGGCCATTTCCTGAAAGCGGGTGTTGGCGCCGTCGGTGTGGAGCTGTTGGTTGGCGTAGGCGAAGACGTTGCCTTGGCGGATGGAGAGTTGGGAGGCGGCGTCGAGGGCAGCGAGGAGGCTCTCGGCGGAGGCGCCGAGCTTGCCGCGATGGGCGGCACGGAAGCGGGCGATGTCGTCGTCGAGCTTCTTGAACTCGGCTTCCCACGCAGCGTCGTCGGCAAACATGGCGGAGAGGTCCCACTTGTACTTGTCGTCGATCTGGTCGCGCGTGGGGACTTCTCCGGCGGGGGTCGCGGGGTCGGAAGCGAGGACCGCTCGTGGCACAGGTGCGGCGTGGAAGAGGATGAGCGCGGAGAACAATGTGAATGCGCGTGTCAGTGTTTTCACGGGAAGATGTCCTTTGCGTTGGAGTGTGAGCGCGGCCGGTTGCGCCAGCCGTCAGGGAGTATTGTCGGCCTGGCGGAGCTGCAAGTCTACGGGGCGTCGCGCAGCGCGGATGCAGATTGCACGGCGAACCGCAAGTTCGGCAAGGCGAAACTGGCGAATTGTCAGGCCTGAGCGATTTCGACGAAGCGGCGGATCTTCGGCAGCGAGGCGATCAGGTTCTGGTCGCGGGGGATGATGCAAATGTCGCCGATGGCGACGGGCTTGCAGACGGAGCCGGCGTCGGTGTGCTCCCAGGGTCGGCCACCGCGGCGCTTGGTGCGCATGCGCTTGGGCTCGCGGCGCGCGGGCCGGAGGCGGTCCTTGGCGAAGTGCTGCCAGATGGTCTTGCGGGCACCTTCGCTGGTGGGGTTGGCGACGAGGCGGAGGGCGACCTGGTCGGCGGTGCGGAGCTGCTCGGTGGTAGCGGAAAGGGCGGCCGGGTCGGCGATCGGCTTGAACGAGAGCTTTTTCGTGTCCACTTTGGCTTTCATGGTGTCGTCATCCTGTGGCCCGGGGCGGCGACCGCCCGCAGAAAACGCCCCGGGTCGGCCTGACGCGGCGGCGAACGGGGCATTTTAACGCGGGGGCGGGGGCAATCAAGGGTGATGGCGTACGTGTGGACGGCCATTGGTAGGCGCATCCGGCCACGCGAAGGTCGAAACAGGGTGGAAAACCGGCGAAAACCGGGGAAATGGGCGGGGCAGGGAGCGGAGGTTCGTCTAAAATGGCGGCGTGCGGGTCTGGGCTGGAAAACCGGGCAAATCTGCGGCACGCTGACGCGGGTGCGCCGCTATGGACGATGATTGCCGGGCACCGGCAAGGGACGAACTGGCGACAGGCAGGGCCGGCAGCAGGTATTGGAATAGCTGCGCGGCGTCGGGCCCAAGCGCGAACGGAGAAGACGAGGATGAGGCAGATGATGAATCGACGTTGGGGACTGCTGGGCGTGCTGGCGGCGATCGCGCTGGGCGTGGGCGTCGTGGGCGTGGCGGCGGACGATGAGCGGGGGATGGCGCTGCCGATCGGGTCGATGCCGGAGCGCGGGGCGCGGGGCGAGGACGGCAAGCCGGGGGAGAAGCCGGACTATCCGCCGTTCGAGGAGTTCATGAAGGAGTTCAAGGAGGTTCGGCCGGCGGGGCGGACGGAGGAGAAGCCGTTCCTGACGCTGTACTACAGCGAGAAGGATGACCGGCTGTTGGCGGTAATCCCGAAGGCGATGGAGGGGGTTAACTTTTTGCAGGCGACAAGCATCGCGGGCGGGTCGCGGTACACGGGGATGTAGTGGGGGACGGAGGTGCTGCAGTGGGAGCGGATGGGCAAGAAAATGCTGCTCATCGCGCCGGACACGCGCTACAGCGACGGGAACAGCTCAACCGTGGGCGACGTGATCAAGCGGTCGTACACGTCGGCGATCATCCGCAATGTGCCCGTGGTGACGCAGACGCCGGGCGGCGACGCGGTGATCGATCTGGGCGAGATCTACAAGGGGGACATGACGGGGTTCTCGCGGGCGTTTCAGATGAACGTGAACCCGGCACTGAGCAAGTGGGGCTCGTTCAAAGCGTTCCCGCAGAACGTGGAGCTGCCGGTGGAGACGGCGGTGGCGCAGGGGCCGCCGGGCTCGCCGCTGACGCGGATCCGGCTGCACTACTCGCTGAGCAGTCTGCCGAAGACGGACTATTCGCCGCGCGTGGCAGACGACCGCATCGGGTACTTCATGACGGTGCGGAAGGACTGGGGGAAGAAGCACGGAGAGAAGACGCTGTTCGACCGGTACGTGAACCGGTGGGACCTGCGCAAGGTCGATCCGTCGCTGAAACTGTCGCCGGTGAAGGAGCCGATCGTCTGGTACATCGAGAAGACGGTGCCGGTGAAGTTTCGGCGGTACGTGAAGGAGGGGATATTGGAGTGGAACAAGGCGTTTGAGAAGTGCGGCTTTCTCGACGCGGTGATCGTGCGGCAGCAGACGGACGAGGAGTTTGCGGAACTCGACCCGGAGGACGTGAGATATAACTTTTTCCGGTGGATCGTGTCGGGGCGGGCGTTTGCGGCGGGGCCGTCGCGGGCGCATCCGCTGACGGGGCAGATTCTGGACGCGGACATCATCTTCGACGACTCGTTCGTGCGGGTGATCATGGGGCGGTACGGCGTGTGGGAGGGGCCGTCGGCGGACCCGGCGCACGATGCGACGCTGGCGGAGTTTTTTGCGGCGAACCCGGTGTGGAAGGCGTCGTTCGTACCGGAGCGGCTGCTGCCGGTGACGCTGGCGGCCCAGCGCGAGGAGCCGTTGGGCGACTTCGACGCGCAGATCGAGAAGCAGATGTTCGAGCACGGGCTGCACGGGTGCAGTCTGGCACAGGGGATGCAGCAGGAGATGGCGATTGCGGGGCTGGCGCTGAAGTCGGCCGGTTGTCCGGAGATTCCGGACGAGCTGATGGGGCAGTGGATCAAGGAAGTGGTGATGCACGAGGTGGGGCACTGCCTCGGGCTACGGCACAACTTCAAGGCTAGTTCGTGGCTGACGTTTGCGGAGATCCTGGCGGCGGAGGATTCGCCGGAGGCGGCGACGACGGGATCGGTGATGGACTACAACCCGGTGATGCAGAAGCTGCGCGGGGAGGAGCGGATGCCGCTGTTCATCACGCGGACGCTGGGGCCGTACGACTATTGGGCGATCGAGTACGGGTATCGCCCGGTGGAGGAGCCGCACAAGAGCGAGGCAGAGCTGCTGAAGAGTGTGACGGATCGCGTGGCGGAGCCGGGTCACGATTATGCGACGGATTATGACAATATGTTCTTTTCGCCGGACCCCGCGGTGAACACGTATGACTACGGCAAGGACGGGATGGAATACGTGAAGTACCGCATGCGGCAGGCGCTCAAGCTGATCGACGACCTGGACCAGTGGGGGATTGAGGACGGGGAGAGTTACGCGGAGCTGCGGCGGGCGTTTGACACGCTGCTGGGGACGTACGGGAGCGTGGCGCGGTATGCAGCGCGGTACGTCGGGGGCATGCACACGTACCGCGATCACCGGGGCGATCCGAACGCGCGGGCGCCGTTCGAGGTGGTGGACGCGAAGACGCAGCGCGAGGCGCTGAACCTGGTGTGCGAGCGGCTGTTTGCGGACGCGGCGTTTCAGTTTTCGCCGCGGCTGTTGAACCAGCTCGGGGCGGGGCGCTGGGCACACTGGGACTCGGACGAGTTCGACATGCAGCCGGAGTATCCGCTGCACGAACGGATCCAGCGGATGCAGTTCACGTCGCTGTTTCAGATGCTCAACCCGTTCACGCTGAACCGCATCTACGACGCGGAGTTGAAGGTGGAGGCGGACGAGGAGGCGATGACGGTGGCCGAGCTGTTCGAGACGCTGACGGGCTCGATCTGGTCGGAGCTGGACGAGGAGGCGACGGGGACGTATTCGACGCGCCGGCCGTATATCTCGAGCATGCGGCGGAGCCTGCAACGGGCGTACGTGCAGATTCTGATCAACCTGACGGTGAACAACGCGGAGTCACTGGGGATTCCGGCGGACGTGCGGAGCGTGGTGTATCTGACGCTGAGTGATCTCGGCGAGCGGATCGACGGGCGGCTGGGCGACGGCGGGAAGCTGGACACGTTCAGCCGGGCGCACCTGCTGGAGGCGAAGCAGCGGATCGCCAAGGCGCTCGACGCGTCGTTCGTGGCGCAGTAGCACGAGATCCGTCGGCGCGCCGCTCAATTCTGAAGCGATGGTTTTGCCGCGATCGGAGCAATAGGAGCAATTCAAGGGGCGTCCAACCTGGGCGCCCCTTCTTGTTGCGCAAACGAACCGAAGGCCGCTGAGGAGCGTGGGCATCCCGTTCTTCTTCACCGGGCAGCGGCTCGATGCGCTGGACCCGGCGGAGGGCCCGGGGGGCGATCCGGGCACGGCGGCGCTGGTGGTCTATGACGCCAAGGCGCGGGTGTACGAGCCGGTGGTGGGGCGGTTCGGCCAGCGCGATCCGGCCGGGTTCGTCGACGCCTACAACCTCTACGAATACGCCTTCTCCCGACCCACGACCGTCACCGATCCGACGGGGGAGTTCAGCCTACCTGAGTTCAGTCTCAGCACTTTCGTTTCTCGAGGGCTGCAGGTGTTCAACACGGCCAGTACTGCACGAGATGTCTTGCAGAAAGCACGTCTTCTGGCAGGTGGAGCGAGTTTTCAGAGCATCTTATTGGCGTTTGTTGTTGAGCAGGCGATCGACAGGGTAGGGGGTGACGCGTTTGAGCGCGCATTCAAGCTGGTTCAAAGCGCTGGTCAGGCCACTCGCCGGGCGGTATTCTCCAATACGGCAGGAAAGCTCGCGGAAACCGCCGCGGGGATCCAAGGGCCAAAGGTGCACATCGACTTCGGGGATCACTTTCGTATCCCCGATGAGTTGGGCGAGACCTTTCTACGTGATGTGAAATTCCGTACGAATGGAAGCGTATCCATGACCGGGCAGCTTGATGACTTTATTCGCTATGCAGGTCAGCAAAAGCCCGGTTTCAAGATCTTCTTGACAGTACCGAAAGGTACGACGGCGACAGGTAAGCTGGCTATATACGTCGAACAGGGGTTGGTTGTCCTGGATGACACATTGCCATGATCCGCGATGATGTGGAATTGAGCCGCAGAGAGCAGCGTTGGATATGCGAACAACTCGCCAATGCTGGCGTTCGGCTCGCCGAATGTGTCCCATCCGAAAGCGACGTGGGTCTCATCGGCCAAGGGGTTGCTCTCTCGCCGCTAAGGCAACTACATTCACGCGCGCGGCAAAGTGGCGCTTCGCGGCAGGTGTTGGTTACGTCCCTGAGGTCGCTTACCACGATCGGTGCGGCGTTCGCCGCAGTCGATGCCCTCGGTCGACATGAATTGGAAGATGAGCACATACGCGAACTCGCCTCATTTGGCGTTCGACTGAGAAGCATGTCCCGGGACGAGTATGTCCAGTTCTTGGAGCTGCGCACACTCCGCGGGCACGACCCACTGGCGGATACGAAGCAGCTCGAAAGCGCCAAACATAGAGTTTACGAAGGGTATTACCTAGGTGCCCGACCTCCGGTGCGGCGAATGTATCTTGATGACCCAGCTTACCCACGAGACGATGATAGGCTCCGGTTCCAGGAAGACTCTTTGAAGAACCTCGTCTTCAATGTCTTACTGTGGCACGTTCGCTCGTCGCTTTTTCAGGTGATTGCGGACTTGCTAGCGGATCCGGCACAGGGCCATTCGCGCTTCATTTTATGCGAGGCTGTACGCAAGGCTGATCGGAAGCGCGCGCCCGATGTCTTGATGTCCCTTCTTGAGGACCCAGACGTGGGCGCGTTTGCGATGGTCGAACTGGGGAAACTCAAGTTTAGCGGCGTGATCCCGTATGCGGAGATCTTCTCAAGACACCCCGTTGATTGGGTGAGACGTGAGGCGGAGAAGATCATCCGTCGTATAGGTGGCTTTTCTTTGCGGGACACTCGCCCGCAATTCGAAGAGGTGCTATCTGCGGCGGAGCGGGCACTTGGTGCCAGGTTGGTGGTAGGGGAAAACGAGGCGCCGCAGGAGATCAAGGGCAAGGTGAGCGCTTTCGTCATCGGATCGCTTGCGGAGGACGAGCGCGGCTGGTCGCAGGAGCATTGCGCCTGCAGGACGTTCGAATTGGATGATTTGGAAAAGAGCATTGGCACGATTGCGCGACGATTCAAGGGCGACCTCGGCGGGGAAGCGTGGCGAACGTTGCTCAACGAGATCCTACAAGCCGAGCACGAAGACTGGAAGGCGTACAAGCTGAAAGTGCTGATTGGCGGGCGCATGGAGGAAATCTGGATTCATTACTACGTAGACGACCCGACGACCATCGAACTCAGCCTCTGGGGTCCACGGGAGTTTATCGCGGCACTGAACTCGCTCCTGCCGGAGGAATGATCCGGCGTCTGCCCGAACTACAAAGCGGGCTTCGGCCGCAGGTCCAATACTGACTTGCCAGGAAGCGGCTCGATGCGCTGGACCCGGCGGCGGGGCCGGGGGGCGATCCGGGCACGGCGGCGCTTGTGGTCTATGACGCCAAGGCGCGGGTGTACGACCCGGTGGTGGGGCGGCTCCAGCAGCGCGACCCGGCCGGGTTCGTCGACGCCTACAACCTCTACGAATACGCCCTCTCCCGGCCCACCACCGTCACCGATCCCACGGGGGAGTTCAGTCTCCCTGAGATCAGCCTCAGTACGTTCATTTTTCGAGGACTGCAAGCATTCAACACGGCCAGCACAGCAAAGGATGTTCTGCAAAAAGCGCGTTTGCTGGCCAGCGGCGCGAGCTTCCAAAGCATCTTGCTGGCGTTCGTTGTCGAGCAGGCTCTCGACAAGGTGGGAGGGGAGGCGTTTGAGCGAGCATTCAAGCTGGTTCAAAGCGCTGGTCAGGCCACTCGGAAGGCTGTGTTCTCGAATACAGTGGGCAAACTGGCAGAGCGGGCTGCGGGAATCAGGGGTCCGAAGATATTGATCGAGGGAATTGGGCGTATACCTGACCAGTTCGATGCGGTCAATATGCTAATACGCGATGTCAAGTTCCGCGAGGGTCGCCACCTTCAAATCACGGACCAACTCCGTGACCTTGCCGACTGGGCGTCGCGCAACGGATTCCGCTTTGAACTGGACGTCCCGGTTGGCACGACAGTCGGCAAGGGATTGCAGAAACTGATCGATCAAGGGAAGATCATTCTCAAAGAGACTCTCCCATGATCGACGACCGAGAGACGGCCCTCCGCGAAAGCGCCGAGATCACCGCGGCGCTTGCAGAGATTGGCATCGCGGTGGATCGCCTTGTAGACCTGCGCGAATCTCGAATCGAGTACCGAACGGCTTTGCCGATTCTGTGGTCGGGCTTGAGACGAGCGATATCTGCCGGTGCAGCGTGCGAACTCATGTGGGCCATCGCCTGTCAGGCACAAGACGTGGACACCACTCGAGCGTTGATAGATTTTGCGCGGCCGCTGCGCGGCATCAGTTTTGATCTGTATACTCAACTAAGGGAGTATCGCTATCTGCGCGGACACCGACTCGGGGATCGGCTGCCAACTCAGGAAGAGCTGCAACAGGCTCAATATGCTGTGGAAAATGCTTGGTACCGAAGTTACGAGTGCCCCGAAAAACGGGGCGCCGTGCGCGTGCAGGATCCGTCGTTTCCGGACCAGGAGACTCTCGATATTGATGCCGAAAGCCACTTGCTCGGCATGGGCTTGGGAAACGTACTCCTCTGGCGGGCGCAACCAGAACTGTTCGATGACGTCGCGGGGTTGATGCTTGATGTACGCTTTGGTTTTGGTCGTTCCTTGCTGCCGGCAGCGCTCGCGCAGTGCGATTGCCGCCGGGCACCGGAACTCCTGATCAAAGTGCTGATCGATTCTGACATTGGGGCGGATGCCATAGAGCCTCTGGGGAAACTCAAGTACCAGCCCGCCCGGCCGTACTTGGAGAGGTTTCTTGAGCACCCGATTGAGCGCGTTCGCAAGTGGGCCGCTATTGCCCTGCGGCGCCTAGATCAGGCCGCAGGGCGTCGCAGCGCGGCACCCTCCCGGTTCGAGGAGGTCTTGCCCCAGTCGGAGCGGATGCTCGGTGCGAAGCTGACGGCCGCCGAGGGCGAAGACCCGCAGGATTTCAACGGGAAGGTCAGCGCCTTTGTGATCGGCTGTCTGGCCGAGGAGGAGCGCGGCTGGTCGCGGGAACATTGCGCTTGCAGGACCTTTGGACTGGACGAGTTGGAGACGGGCCTCAGCAAGATCGCAGGGAAATTCAATGGCGACCTCGCTGGAGAGTCGGGAAAGGCGTTGCTCGATGAGATCCTCCATGCAAAGCACGAAGACTGGAAGGCATACAAGCTGAAGGTGCTGGTCGGCGGGCGCACGGAGGAAATCTGGCTTCATTACTACCTGGACGACCCGATGACAATCGACCTCAACCTATGGGGCCCACGTGAGTTTGTCGCGGAGCTTAACGCGCTCCTGCCGGAGGAATGATCGGATCTCGCCGGTGCGGGCTTCCACCGCTGAGCCACCTCGTTCTGTCAATTGCGTGATTCCGCACTGTGCGATCGAGCAGTTGATCTAGCCGGGGGCAAGCTGTTCGACGTGGCGTTGGGGGCGCTGGGCAAGTTCACCAGCCGCTACTTCAGCAGGCTGAGCAAGGTCTGCTGCTTTGTCGCGGGGACGATGGTGGAGACGCCGGAGGGGCCGGCGGCGATCGAGTCGCTGCGGCCGGGGGACCTGGTGGTCTCGCGCGATCAGTATC
>CAZNDQ010000022.1:0-18477 GCA_964571825.1 uncultured Planctomycetales bacterium
AGACCCCAGAGGTCCGCCAGCAGACCCACGCCGGGATCACCGTACGAAACGGTCGGCGTAATGGTGAAGGACTGGGGATTCTGTCCGCTCCAGGTCTCGCGAACATCCGTGAAGCTCGTGAACGTAGGCGCCCCGACGCCCGCCAGGAGCTGTGCCTTGGGAATCACCTGCATCGTCACACCGAGGAAGCCGCCCGAAACACAGTCGAACACATTACTCGTCAGATACACCGCGTCCGCATCGACGCCGATCTGCGGGAAATCCGGAAAGCGGTTCGCGCCGGGCAGCGCAAAGTTCCACGTCAGCCAGTCCGCACCGGCCCCCGCTCCGGCCGTCAGGTTCCCCGGGTTGTTCGTCTTCGAGATGGCGACCGCGATTCTCGGCGTACAACTGTTCACCAGCGACATCAGGAAAAACCGGTCCGAAGTCGGGTCGTAAATCGTTCGCGCGTCGCAGCAGATCGTAATCCCGTGAAGCGTCGTCTGCGCCGTCGACGTGACTGTCGTGCCGTTCTTGTTGTGCAGCCGGTACTGGCTGTTGCCCGCGTTGATCGCCGAGACCAGCCGCTGCGGCCCCGCAGTGACGTCCGAATCCGACGGCGCCACGGAGCTGTTGCTCATCCCCTCAAAACTCGTCTCCAGGCCCGGCGTCCGCGCCGTCGGTACATAGCCCTCTCCGCCCGCGCTTATCGACGCTGCACTCGTTGAGTCAGGGTCGTCGTCGCCCAGCGAAGACGCGTCCATCACCACGACCTCGCCCGTCGCCAGATTGATCTCCACCGGTTGCGGCGGGGCGGGCTTGATCTTCGGGGGCAACTCGAGGATCGGCAGTTCAATCACCCCGTCTTCGGCATTCACCATCTCTCCGACGCCGTAATAGACGCCGTTGATCTGGTTCGTCGCCTCCAGATCCATGCGTTCTTCGTCTGTCAGCGGGCGCGGCTCAATGATCCTTCGGTCCGGACGATACACGTTGGTTGCCGCGGTCGGTACCACGCTTGTCGCAGCGGGTTCAGCCGGCGCTTCCAGTGCCAATTCCGTCACGCGGGCGGGCAGCCGTGACGTAGCGACGATGATTCCGACGCCGCAGACCAGTCCCGCGACCCAGTTCTCGCCCCATCTCTTATGCCGATTCATTCCTGCTCCTTTCACCTGCTACGGGGTGCCCCTGGCTGACAGAATAAGGTAAAACGGGAAACCGTCGGCGGTGTGAGAGACGCTGCCGCCACTGCATCGCAAGCCCTGCGCTGCAAATCCAATCATGCCGCCATCCGCAGACGATGCTCGCGCGGAACTGTGCCGTCCCACCCAAACGTCATCAAAATCGACGGAATCGCGCTGGTGTACCCGAATCCTCAGTATAACGGCCTGACCCCTCAGATCAAAAGGATTCGGGCCCGGTACGGCCGGATTCTCGGCTCACCGGCCAGCCGATTCGTTACAATGCCGGGATGCGCATGATGAAGTGCGAAAGGCCCGCCCCAATCCAAGAGGCGCCCCTTCGATGTGTCACCTGCGAGACCCCCGCCCCCCGCGACCACGAGGTACGCCTGCGTGTCGCTCTGTGTGGTATCTGCCTGACGGATCTCCACCTTGCCGAAGGCGACATCCGTGCGCCTGGGCCGTTCGTCCCCGGTCACCAGATCGTCGGGAGGGTCGACGCATTGGGCCCCATGGCGCGTCGTTTCACCGTAGGCGATCGCGCGGGCCTCGGGTGGCTCGCCGGCACCTGCGGCCGCTGTCGCTTCTGCCACACCGACCGCGAGAACCTGTGCCTCGACGCCCGTTTCACCGGCCGCGACCTGCCCGGCGGCTATGCCGATTGGGTCGTTGCCGACGAACAGTTTGTCTATCCGATACCGGACGCGCTGACCGACCTGGAAACGGTGCCGCTTCTTTGTGCCGGGATCATCGGCTATCGCGCGCTGCGCCAGACCGGCGCTACGGCCGGCGCCCGCCTCGGACTGTTCGGCTTTGGCGCGTCGGCACACATCACGATTCAGATCGCGCGGCACCTCGGTATGGAGGTCTACGTCTTCACGCGCAGCGATGGGCATCGCCGCCTCGCCGCCGAACTGGGAGCAGCATGGGTCGGCGGCGCCGAGGACAACCCGCCCCATCGCCTCGATGCCGCGATCATCTTCGCTCCGGCAGGTTGGCTGGTCCCCCTCGCGCTTCGCCTCACCGAGCGTGGCGGGACCGTTGCCCTCGCCGGGATTCACATGTCGCCGGTGCCGGAGCTGTCGTACGACGAACACCTCTACTGGGAGCGGAGCGTACGCAGCGTCGCCAACAACACCCGCGCCGACGGCGCCGACCTGCTCCGCCTCGCCGCCGAAATCCCGATCCGCACGCGCACCACCGTCTACCCGCTGGAAGCGGCGAACGAGGCGCTGGCCGCCCTCAAACACAGCCGCATCGACGGCGCCGGCGTGCTCCAGATTGCACCCACGGGAGCATGGCTCTGAACTCTGCTCTGGATTGCGCGATTCCGACTCTCGAATGGAGAGTGGAATCGGCGAATATCCGACTTCTTGCGACACGTGGCGCCTCGGCCGGAGCGGCATGAGAGCCGCACCCGCCGGGCATGTCGCCAGGTGTTCACGATGGCCGGCGCGCTGCGGTTCCGTTCGCCACAATCCGGGCCGCCGATTCAGCGGACAAACACGCGCCGTCCTTCCATTGTCAGCGGACCGCATGCACCGCTGCCTGGCTCAAGTGCTTGTCTCGCTGCCGCTTGCGGCGCGCCCAGGCAATCCGGCGGCGACTCTGACACGACCGTGCCGTGAATCGCCGCGAATGTGTTGAAGTCAACGAGGTTGACGACGCCGTCCGCATTCAAATCTGCGCAGACCCACGTATCGGCCGGGCAGGTGTCGGAGGGCCCCGCCAGCCCGAAACAGACCGCGAATGCGGTGAAGTCCACGAGGTTCACCACACCGCCGCTGCCGTCGAGGTCGCCGCAACTGCGGCTGCACCCCGTGACGCACGTGTCCACGTCACACACCACATTGTCGCCCGCGTATGTACCGCCGAAGAAATCCGTGCAGATCCCCTCCGTGATGATCTGGCACCCGCCGTCCGGCCGGCAGCACGCCCCCATTGGTTCGCACGGCGCCGAGCAGTCGCCCGGAAAGCCCCATAGCGCACCGCCCAGTACGCCGAAGCACTCGTCGATCGTTACGAACTCACACGTGTCGAACGGAATGCAGCACTGGCCCGGATCGCGCGGCGGCCCACAGTCGGTGTTCTCGCACAGCGTCGCCTGCCCCTGATACAATCCGTTGTCCGCCAGACATGCCAACTCCGATCGCTCCTCGCAGCTCCCGTCCGACAGGCAACACGCACCGACCCCACCTCCCAAACTGCACGGCGTGTAGTCGCAATTGGTCCCCTGGCCGAGGAACGTCTCGCCCGGATCGTCGCCGCAGGAGAACTCCCATTCGTTCGTGCAGGTGTTGTCGTCGCGGCAGCAGGCACCCCATGCCGGGCAGGCCAACTCGCAGTTGGCGAAGCTGCTGATCAGCCCATAGCCCAGGATGTCAAAGCACGTCGAGAGCGACGCGATCACGCAGTCCCCATCGCCCGAGCAGCACGCGCCCAGATCTGCACACGAGATGTTGTCGCACAGCAGCCCGACGCCCTGAAAATGTCCGCCGCTCATCAGGCAGTCGAACGCCGAGACCTCCTCGCAGCTCTCATCATCGTGGCAGCACGCCCCGATCTGCTCACACGGGTCGTCAACGCAGTCCGTCCCCTCGCCCTGGAACGACCCGCCCTGCCGCCCGCAGTCGCTGATCACGCGCTGCTCGCAGATTCCGCCGTCGAAGCAGCAGACGCCGGGACTCGGGCAGTTGACGATGAAGCACGTCGTTCCGTTGCCCGCATACACGCCGCCCTGCGCCGCGCAGTCGTTCGCATCCATCACCTCACACCCGCCGTCATCCAGACAGCAGGCGCCCTGCATGCTCTCGCAGATGGCGGGGCTACAGGTTGTTCCCGCGCCTGCAAAGTTGCCGAAGCAGTTGTAGTCAAAGTCCTCGTAGCAATCCCAGCCGAACCCCTCGAAGAACTCGCAGCACGCGCCAGGCTGCGGACATTCCGCTTCCGTACAGGTGACGCCGTCGCCATAGAATTCGCCGAAAAAGTCATCGTAGCACTCGGTTTCGGTCACAAAAACGCAGTCGCCGTCGAAGAGGCAGCATGCCCCCGATAGCTCGGCCCCCGCCCCGGCCGAGCGAATCCCGGTGGCAGACAACACCAGCGCGAGCAAAACACACGTAGACCGACCGCGGGAAAACGGCGATTCCATCTTGACCTCCGAGGCTGGCAGAAACTGACCCCGACCCGGCGCAGCCGCAACAGTGCGAAAGCGTCTCCTTCTGAATGCCGTCGCCCGGGTGTTTCTGAAAGATTCCGCCGAAATGACCGGTTGTCACCCCCGCCGCCCGCGGTCGTCACTCGCCACCTTGCGATGAGACCAAGGCCCGGCCCGTCGCACAACTTCTTTACCGACCTTAGGATACGCACAAACCCGGCCCGAATCCGGCAGCCCGGCCTGGCAAAGCAGTCGGCCAAAGCACTCCGGTTACGCGCTGCACCGCTCGCGCGGTTCGCGTATCATCCCGACACTGGGCGACGAGGGGTTCCATGACCACAGCAGGTAGCGCGCCGAAGCGCCGGACCGGAACGTCAACTTTGCGGACGGCGCGTCCGGTGGTCGCGCAGCGCTTCGGTGCGCACATGTCCATCGCCGGCGGGCTCGAAAACGCCTTCGCCTACGGACTTCGCGCCGGATGCGACTGCCTTCAGATTTTCGTCAAAAACCAGCGCCAGTGGGCCGCCAAACCGCTGGCCGACGATCAAATTGCCGCCTGGCGCGCAGCCCAGCACGAATCCGGTCTCACACCCGTCGTCGCTCACGCCACCTATCTGCTCAACCTCGCCGCGCCCGTCGAGTCCATCCGCGCCCGCAGCATCGCTGCCCTGATCGACGAATTATCCCGCTGCGAAGCGCTCGGCGTTCCGCACCTTGTCCTCCACCCCGGCGCGCACCTCGGCGACGGCGTCGACGTCGGCCTCGCCCGCATCGCCGCCGCCCTCGACGACGTCCACACCGCCACCGCCGGCTTCGCCGTGCGCGTAGCCCTCGAGGGCACGGCCGGCCAGGGCACCGTGCTCGGCCACGAGTTCCGGCACCTCGCCCGCATCTTCGACTCCGTCCGCGCGCCCGAACGTCTCGCCATCTGCCTTGACACCTGCCACCTCTTCGCCGCCGGCCATGATCTCCGCGACCCCGAAGCGTATCAGCGCATGGTGGGGGAGTTGTCCGCCCAGATCGGCGTACACCGCGTCTGCTGCATCCACGTCAACGACTCCAAACGCGAATGCGGCAGCCGCGTCGACCGCCACGAACACATCGGCAAGGGCCTCATCGGCCGCGCCGGCTTCGTCAATCTTCTCAACGATCCCCGCCTTGCCGCCGTCCCACGCATCCTCGAAACGCCCAAGGGCATCGACCCCAGCGGCACCGACCTCGACCGCGTCAATCTCCGCCGCCTCCGCAGCTATGTCCGCCACGGATAACGCCCGGTAACCCCGCAGCACCTGAACGCGGCGCTCGGCGCGGGTGTTGGCTGGAACTGACCGTCCTTTCAGGGCGCTGACGTGACGATCTCTCCATACGCGACGAAATATGCGTGGCAAACGGGTTGTCTTCATTACCTTGACAGGT
The DNA here is from genome assembly GCA_964571825.1 of uncultured Planctomycetales bacterium. Classification (GTDB taxonomy): domain Bacteria; phylum Planctomycetota; class Phycisphaerae; order UBA1845; genus CAZNDQ01. The sequence continues at coordinate 5,734 of CAZNDQ010000022.1, forward strand.
TGGGATTTGGGTCGCGTCGATGTTGCGAAAGGCGGGGATTTCGTCAGACGTTGCAGTTGAGGGAATCTCCCGAACGCAACCGGCTTGAAACGGCAATGCTCTGTGTTGACAGGGGACCGTCGGGCCCAATTGTATAGCGCGCGAGCGCACGAAACCTCCTGTGTCTACTGACTGTAATGCGCCAACGATTCAGTATGCGGCTGCATCCGCCACGCGCGATACGCGGCGCGGGACTCAGTCCGGGTCGCTCCAGATATTTTCGAAGCGAGCGCGCATTGTAGTGCGGAGGGAGCTGGCGTCGGACGGGAGCGCGGTGGCTGCGAGCGAACGGCCGCAATACCGCCCTGCCGCGTCGGCCTGCCTTGGCGGCCGTCATGGCGACTCGGACATGAGGAACGCGGCATCGTAGGTTGTTCCGCGCCAGCGGATGGCGCGGCGGGAGAGGCGGGCTTCGAGGGCGGCGGCGAGGATGCCGAGCACGCCGACGACGGAAAGCGGATAGAGCCACAGATAACGGAGGCGGCAGCGGACGAGGGCGAAGAAGCGGATGCTGACGACGGCGAGCACGAGGAGATGCGCCGCGGTGAGGAGGGTCCAGGCGGCCGCGCGGCCCGAATGCGGATCGTGAAACCAGAACGCCGCGGCGACGGGCAGGGCAACGATGGGCCAGGCCGAGCCGACGAGCAGCGAGAGGATGCATCCGACGAGCTGCGCGGGGGTGAGCACACCGACGTAGATGCGCTTCCACCCGGCGAAGACGGCGCGGAGTCCGCGGTACATGCGGACGGCGGCCAGATCGGGGGCGATGGCGGAGCCGACGGCGAAACCGGCGGCGGAGACGGCGCGGGCGAGCGGGATGTCTTCGATGAGGGCGGTCCGGACGCGGGCATGTCCGCCGACGGATTCGTAGACGGCGCGGCGGATGAGGAAGAACTGGCCGTTGGCGAAGGCGCGGCCGCGGGGGGCGTTGCGCGCGGCGACCCGGCCGTACCAGATGACGATCATGGCGCCGCAAAGTGGCACAAGCAAACGCTCCCAGAAGCCGACGCTGCCATCGCGAAGCCAGAGGCTGATCAAATCAAGACGATGCTGATGCGCGTAGTGAACGGCCGAGCGGAGGGCGTCCGGGTGGAGGCGGACATCGGCGTCGAGGAAGAGCAGCCAGTCGCCGCGAGCGCGGGCAGCGCCGAGCGCGCAGGCGTGCGATTTGCCCAACCAGCCGGAGGGGAGCACGCGGTTGTGGATGATGTGGCAGCGCGGGTCGGCGGCGGCGAGTCGGTCGGCAAGCTGCGGGGTGGCGTCGGAGGAGCGGTCGTCGACGATGACCAGCTGGAGAAGGGCGCCGCGCTGGGCGAGCACGGACTGCGCGGAGGCGGCGAGGTTGTCCTGCTCGTCCCTGGCGGGGAGGACGACGGTGACGGTGGCGGGCAATGGGGCGGTGTCGGTTGCTTTATTGGTCAACGGGCGGCAGGCGCGGCGACGGGCGTTGCGGATGGCGGGGAGGCAGGCGGTCCAGGCGAGAATAACGGCGATCTGTGCGGTGCAGGCGAGCAGGAGGAGCGGGGTCATTCGATGAACCCCTGCGCACGGTAGGCGCTGAGCTTGTAGTAGAGGGTGCGGAGGCTGATGCCGAGTTCGCGAGCGGTGGCGGCTTTGTTGCCGCCGCAGCGCTGGAGTGTGGCGAGGATCTGGCGGCGTTCGAGGTCTTCGAGGGTCTGGCCGGTCGATGCGGCCGGACCGGCTCCAGTAGAATCGGAAGCGGTGCGATCGGCGACTCGCGCGGTGCGCGACGGGTCGGTGCCGATTGTAGTTGGCGGTCGGCGACGGCGCTGGGCGATGCGGGAGAGGACGGCGTCGATGTCGGCGAGGCTGCAGGGCTTGGTGAGGTAGTCGTCAGCACCCAAGCGAAGGGCCTGGACCGCACTGTCGAGGGCGGCGAATCCGGTGAGGACGACAACGGCGACGCGATGTTTGCCCTCGCGGAGACGGCGGAAGAGGGTCATGCCGTCGTCGCCGGGGAGGTTGAGGTCGAGGATGGCGGCGTGGTGGTCGCCGCTCTCGAGGGAGGGCCAGGCGTCTTCGGCGGTGCGGAAGCCGACGGCGTCGTGGCCCATGGCGCGGATTTCGCGGACGAGCAGTTCGCGCAGGCGCGGCTCATCCTCGACGATGCAGACGGCGAGGCGGTTTTCGGTGTTCATGGGCGGGGCTCCGACCAGGCGGGGAGGCGGAGGGTGAAGACGCTGCCGCGGCCGGGGCCGTCGCTGGCGGCGAGGAGTTCGCCGTTGTGGCGGCGGACGATGGCGTGGCTGATGGCAAGCCCGAGGCCTACGCCGCTCCGGCCTTTGCGCATGGTGAAGAAGGGTTCGAAGACGTGGCGGAGCGTTTCGGGGGACATGCCGCAGCCGTTGTCGCGGACCTGCACTTCGACCCAGCCGTTGTGTCGGCGGGCGGAGATTTCGACGCGGCCGGCGGCGCGCTTGGCGGCCTGGGCGGCGTTCATCGTTAGATTGAGCATGACCTGCTTGATCTCGGGGGCGGAGCCGGAAACGAGGAGTCGGTCGTCGCGGTCGCCGAGGGCTTCGATGCGGACGTGCTCGCAGAAGTTCGAGGCGCGGAGCATGTCGGAGACTTCGTCGGCAAGAGCGCGAATGGAGACGGGGTCGCGCTGGAGGTCTCCTTCGCGGGAGAGGTCGAGGAGCTGCTGGGTGATGCCTTTGGCGCGGAAGGCTTCGTCGCGAATGATCTCCAGGTCGTGAGCGATATCGGCGGCGGCGGCGCCGCTTTCGTGCAGTCGGCGGAGGACGGATTCGGCGTGGCCGCTCATGATGGCGAGGGGGTTGTTGATTTCGTGGGCGACTCCGGCGGCGAGAAAACCCACGCTGGCCAAGCGCTCGGAAACGGCCAATTGGCGGCTCTGGTCGGCGACGCGGCGTTCGAGGTCGTGGCAGAGGGATTCGAGTTCGGAGGCCATGCGGTTGAAGTCGGCCTGGAGGTCGGTGAATTCGCTGTCACCGCGCGGGGCGAGGCGGGTGGCGAGTTCTCCGCCGGAAACGCGGCGAACGCCGTCGCGGATGTAGCGGAGGGGGCCGATGACGGCGCGGTATTGCAGAAGACTGATGGCGATGGCGGCGGCGAGGATGACAGCGAAGAGGACGATGAGCCCGACGAGGACGGCGCGGAAGCGCGCTTCGGTGCGGGCGTGGACGAGGGTGACGGCGCGTTCGAATTCGTCGACGAGGTCGCTGAGGTGGTGATGTGCTGCGAGGAGGAGTCCCGCCTCGTCGGCAGTGAGCGCGGGGGCGTGAACAGGATGGGCGCGGACGCCGTCGCGCAGTCGCTGGAGGGCCTCAGTCGTGCGGCGGGCGAGGAGCTGTTCGGTGCGTGCGTGTTCGGATTCGAGGACGGTGGGGCCGATTTGCTGGAACTCGTCGAACTCGGCGAGTTCGTCGATGGCGGCGGACAGTTCGTGGACGGCGTCGGTGCGGCGGCCCTCGGCGAGGCGGAGCGAAGCGGCCCAGACGTGGCGTTCGGCGCGGCGGATGTCGCGGAACTCGTCGAGTTCTTCGCGAGTGGTGGCAGCCATGTGCTGGAGAACCATTAGGCCCCAGATCGCCGCAGTGCCGGCGGCGACAATTGCGGCGGCGAGGGCAATCAGCCTCCACGTCATTTTTCGGGCGAGTGTCACGGCGGGCGGGCCTCGTGCGAAACAGGTGAGGTCACGCTGCATATTCTGCACGATGCGCGATGATGCGTGCGCGGTCTGCAAAAATTGCAGGGGCGTCACCGGGCGCAGACATATGCGTATGATACGACGAAGCGGTCTGGAATGCGCGGTGGGCCGGAGAAAAGCAGGGCGCGGATGCGGACGTTGGCGCGGTCGACGATGGTGGTGCTTTGCGGGGCGGTCGGCGTCGCGGCGTTGTTGATCGGGTGTGCGGGGCCGGTGGCGCTGCGGCGGGCGATGGTGCCGGAGGATCGAGCGGCGTATGCCGCGGCGCTGGGGGAGGGGGAGTTTCGGCCGAAGGAGTCGTTTCTGCGCTGGCGGGCGGAGGAGCGGGGCATCACTTTTGCGGAGGCGGTGCGGCGCGACGAGTCGCTGAGCGCGACGCGTAATCCGTTTCGGGCGAATCGGGACCGGCGGGCGGTGAGCCTCGGCGCGGTCGTGTATGCGACGCACTGCCTGCGGTGTCATGGGGAGCGCGCGGACGGGCGCGGAGCGGACGTGCTGGCGTCGCATCCCTGCAAGGACTTTCACGCGTTCGACAAACGATTCGCGGTCACACTGCACGGTGGTGCGCCGCGGACCTGGTTTCGCAAGATTTGCGACGGATACGGGGACGTGGTGCGCTATCCGGAGGGAGAGTCGACGGCGATGCCGGCGTTTGGCGAAACGCTCTCGCGCGAGCAAATCTGGCTGGCGATCACGTATCTGCAGAGCCTAGATGTGTACGTGGCGCCGGCGGACAGCGGCGGGGAAGGGTGAGCTCGACGATGGGCGCGGACGCGACGACGGTGGTGACCGGCGCGAGCGGGTTCGTCGGGCAGTACGTGCTGGCGGGGCTGCTGCGGCGCGGAGCGCGATGCGTGGCGCTGGTGCGCGCGGCGGCCGTGGACGCGGCGCGGCTGCGCGCGAGTCTCAGTGAGATTGGCGTGGGCGGCGCGGCGGCGGGCGAGCGGTTGGGGTTCGTTGAAGGGAGGTTGCCGGACGAGCTCCCGGGACAAATCGGGGAGCGGGTGCGGCGCATCGTGCATGTGGCGGGGTGCACGCAGTTCGAGCGAGCGGGAGGCGAGCCGTTTCGGACGAACGCGGAGGGCACGCGGCAAGTGCTGGCATGGGCGGATGCGCTGGGGATCCGAGACGTGACGCTGGTGAGCACGGCGTATGTGTGCGGGATGCGACGGGGGGTGATTGAGGAACGCGTCGAGGCAGCGCTGCCGTCCTTTCGCAACGCGTACGAGGAAAGCAAACGGCAGGCGGAGCAACTGGCGGTGAAGTGGGCGGCGCAAAGCGTGTGCCGGCTGGTCATCGTGCGGCCGACGATCGTTGCAGGGGCGTGGGCGAGCGGGCGGGCGACGGCGTTTCGCGGCATCTACGTGGTGGCGCGTTCGATCGAGCTGCTGGCGCGGAGTCTGGACGGGGCTGGGCCGGATGCACGGCAGCGAGTGAGACTTCGTCTGCCGGGGTGGGCCGACGGGCACAACCAGATTGTGCCGGTCGATTTTGTGGGCGAAGCGATTGCGCATCTGGCGCTGGATGGGGCGGCGCACGGTGTGTACCACCTCGCGCACCCGGCGCCTCCGACGAACGGGGAGATCAAACAGTGGCTGGAGGAGATCTTTGACGTCGGCGGCGGGGAGTTCGTCGGAGAGCGGGAGATTCCGCCGGCGCAGCGCTCGGCGCAGGAGGCATTCTTTTACGCCGGGCTGCGAAGCGTGTTGAACTACTTCGCGCATTCGCCGCAGTTTGGGACGCTGCGCGCTGAGTCGGTGCTTGGACCGGCGGGGATTGTCTGTCCGCGGCTCGACGTCGGGTATCTGCGGCGCTGCGTCGCGTACGCGCAGGCCGCGGGTTGGGGCCGGGTAGCGCATCAGGCGGAGACGGCGCGCGGGCTGGGGGAATACGGGTCAGCCTATTTCGAGCGATTTCTGCCGGAGCATCTGCCGCGGTCGGTGGTGGCGCGGGTGCGGCCGGTAAGGGCGACGGTGCGGTTCGTACTCGGCGAGGAGGCGGGGCAACAGTGGACCTGCCGCTTCGACACAGGGCGGCTGACCCGGGTCTGTCGCGGGGCGAACGGCATGCGGGAGGAGTTCGGCTACCGCGCGACGGCCGAGGGGTTCTGGAGCGCGATCGGCGGGCAGGTCGAGGGCGAGCAGCTTTTTCTCGGGGGCGAGGCGGACGTGTTCGGCGACGTGGAAAAGGCGCTGAAGATGTCGGCGATTCTGCGCGAGTTCACGCGCGAGTTTCCGTGCGATCGGCGTCGGCTGGACGAATACCTGGTGCGGGCGTGAACGAGGTGGTGCGCGAGCAGGTGCGGTTTGACGCGCCGGCCGGGCGGCTGGAGGGCGAATTGTGTTTCCCGGCCTTGGGGAGCGCGGCGTTTGCGGCGCTGGTCGCGGGCCCGCATCCGTTCATGGGCGGGACGATGGAGAACACGATCGTGGCGGCCGTGGCGCAGGCGCTGGCGCGGTGCGGCGGCGTGTCGCTGCGTTTTGATTATGGCGGGGTGCGCGCTGCTCAACTGGCCGCGTCGATGGCGGCGTTCTGGGAGACCGGGCACGCACCAGAGGACCCGGATCGGCTGATGGATACGGAGGCGGCTGCGCGCTTCGTTTGCGATCAGGGCGTCGAGCCCTTGGTACTGGTCGGATACAGCTTTGGGGCGTTTGCCGTCTGGCAGACATGGCGGGCAATGTCGATGAGCCCGCGCACGATCGTGCTCTTGTCGCCGACGGTGGGGCGGCATGCGTTTGATGACTGCGGTCGTGCGGCATCGGCAGGAACAGCAATCATCGTAATTCACAGTGAGGATGATTTTGCGACGCCAGCTGAGCGGGTGGCGAGATGGGCAGCAGGGCTGGCATTGACGGTGCGGCGGGTCTGCCTGCCGGCGGGCAACCACTTTTTCCGCGGGCAGGAGCATGCGATCGCCGCACTCGTCTGCGAAGCAGTTGAGGAGTCGATGGCGCCGACAGGTGTGGCGGAGGTGCGGCGGTGATGACCACACAAGTGGTGGAGTGCGATGGCCAGCGCGCATCGGCAGCGGTGGAGCGCGTGAACGAACGTCTGCGGCGGGTGCTGAGTCTGCACTTTGACCCGGCCGGGGGCACAGCATACTGGCTGGAGCGGCAGCGTGCGCTGGGGTTCGACGTGCGGCGGGAGATTCGCACGGTGGACGATCTGGCGCGGCTGGGTTGCATGACACCGGGCGAGCTGGCGGGGCGGGCGCTGACGGACTTCGTGCCGCGCGCGCTGCACGCGACGCGGCGGGAGTGGATTCTCGCGCAGAGCGGCGGCGCCACCGGCAACCCGGTGTGGACGGCGTACAGCGAGGACGAGTTCGAGGAGGCGTTTGTGACGCCGTTTCGTGCAGCGGCGGCGCACGTCGGGTTTCCGCGCGGGGGGGCGTGGCTGTACGCGGGGCCGAGCGGGCCGCACATCATCGGGCGCGCAGCGCGGGCGCTGGCGCGGAGCGTTGGCGCGGGCGAGCCGTTTACAGTCGATTTCGATCCGCGCTGGGCGCGGAAGCTGTCGGAGGGATCGTTTGCGCAGCAGCGGTATCTGGCGCACGTCGTGGAGCAGGCGCTGGCGGTGATCGCGGTGCAGCCGGTGGAGGTGGTGTTTTCGATGCCACGGATTGTGGCGGAGCTGGCGCGGCGGATGAGCGACGCGCAGCGGGAGCGGATTCGCGGCGTTCATTACGGTGGGGCTCATCTGTCGGCGGAGGAACTGGCGGCGTTGCAGCAGGATCACTTTCCGAAGGCGATTCACCTCTCGGGATATGGGAACACGCTGTTTGGCTGCTGCCCGGAACTGGAGACGGAGACAGGGCGCGTGCCGACGTACTTTCCGTATGGGGAGCGGCTGCTGTCCGGTTTGCACGAGCCGGGAGCGGACGGCGAGACGTGCGGCGGCGCGCGGGGGCGGCTTCGCTATTCGCGGCTGGATGAGACGATGCTGCTGGTGAACGTGATCGAGTGCGATGCGGGGCAGATTGTGCCGGCGCCGGGGGATGCGCCGGCCGGGTTTGACCTGCCGGGCGTGCGCGACGTGCGGCCGGTCGAGCAGGGGGCGCGGCCGGTGGGCGGCATCTACTGAATCGGGGGCAGGCACGTGAGCACGATTTGCGATGACGGTCAGGTCGTCGGGTTTTCGAGTTCCGTGCGGCGGCTGCGCGTGGCGTACACGCCGGACAGCGATGATGCGTTCAATTACTACGGCTGGGAACACGGGCGCGTGCGATTGGACGGCTTCGAGGCCGAGTTTCAGCGCGGACACATCATCGCGCTGAACCGGCTGGCGGCGGCGGGTGAGGCGGAAGTGGTCGGCGTGTCGTCGGCGTTTTTCCCGCAGATCGCCGACCGCTACTGGATTCTCTCGGTGGGCAACAGCATCGGGCGCGGGTACGGGCCGGTGCTGGCGGCGAAGCGGGCGTTTTCGCTGGCGGAGCTGCGCGGGCGGCGGATCGCGGTCGGGGGGATGCCGACGACGGGCGGCGCGCTGGCGGCGATGTACTGCCCGGGGGCGGAGCTGGCGGAAATGCGCTACGACCGGATCGCCGACGCGATTCTGGCGGGCGAGGTCGACGCGGGGGTGATGATCCACGAAGAGCTGTTGTACTTTCCGGAGAAGGGGCTGGAACGGGTGTGCGATCTGGGGGCGGCGTGGTGCGAGGACACGGGCCTGCCGCTGCCGGTCGGGCTGAACGTGGTGAGCCGGGCGCTGGGGCGCGAGGCGGCGCGGGCGGTGGCGCGGACGTGTGTACGGTCACTGCGCTGGGCGCAGGCGCATTTCGAGGAGGCGTTCGCCTTTGCCGCGCAGTTCGGGCGGGGCTGCGCGCAGCAGCACATTGCGATGTTCAGCAACGAGGACACAGCCTGCATGCCGGCGGATGTGCGGGCGGCGCTGCCGATCCTGTTCGCGCGGGTGGCGGCGCTGGGTCTGGCGCCGAGGATCGAGGCGTATGAGATCATCGACGCCGAGTGTTGAGCCGCGCGCGGCGGCGGCGGACGCGCTGCTGCGGCTGAAGCGCGAGTACCTGCTGCCGTGCGCTTACCATTTCTATCGTAATCCGCCGCTGATCGTCGGCGCTGAGGACTGCGAGTTAATCGACGCCGACGGGCGGCGCTATCTCGATCTGTACAGCGGCGTAACGGTTGTGAACGCGGGGCACTGCAACCGCGCGATCAACGCCGCGGTCGTCGCGCAGATGCAGCGGCTGGATCATACAACGAGCATCTATCTGACAGAACCGGTGGTACGGCTGGCGGAGCGGCTGGCGTCGATCCTGCCGGGGGGGCTGCGGCGCAGCTTCTGCTGTACGAGCGGTTCGGAGGCGAACGAGGGGGCGCTGCTGCTGGCGGCGCTGCATACGGGGCGGAGCGAGTTCTTTTCGCTGGGGGACAGCCTACACGGGCGGACGAAGGCGGCGATGAGCGCAACGGGGCTGGCGATGTGGCGGACCGATCCGTGGCCGCTGGCGTCGTTTCACCATGTGGCGTGCGACTTTGCGAGCGGCGAGTGCAGGGCGGATGACGGCGGCGCAGCGGTGGGGGAGATCGAACGCGCGATGCGACAAGTCGGGGCGGAGCGCGTCGCGGCGCTTATCGCGGAGCCGATCCGCGGCAACGGCGGGATCGTCGTTCCGCCGCGCGGCTTCTGGCCGGCGGTGCGCGAGCTGTGCGATCGGTACGGCATGCTGCTGATCCTGGACGAGGTGCAGACGGGGAGGAACCGCACAGGGAGTTGGTGGGCGTGTGAGCAGTGGGGCGTGGTGCCGGACATCCTGACGACGGCGAAGGCACTGGGGAACGGGTATCCGATTTCGGCATTCGTGACGACGGACGCGATCGCGGCGGCGTATACGAAGCCCGGCGCGTCGACGTTCGGGGGGAACCCGGTCGGGGCGGCGGCAGCGCTGGCGACGATCGAGTTTCACGAACGGCATGGACTGGCGGCGCGAAGCCGCGAGCGCGGCGCCCAACTGCGCGACGGGCTGGAGCGGGTTGCGCGCGACTCGGGCCTGATGCGGAACGTGCGCGGGGCGGGGCTGATGATCGGCGCGGACGTGGTCGACGCGGAGGGGGGGTCGGCGCCGCAGCGGCTGGAGGCGCTGCTTGAGGCGCTGAAGGAGCGGGGGATGCTGTGCGGCAAGAGCGGGGCGGACCGGAACGTGTTGACGCTGATGCCGCCGCTGACGGTCACGCGCGCGCAGGTCGAGGAGTTCCTGGCGGCGCTGAAGGAGGCGCTCCGCGCCAGCGAGTGATGGTGGTGAATCCCAGAGCGTCTCGGTTGATCCTGGTGTTCGTGGCACTCGCCCCTGCCATCGGGTGCGCGCCGCGCGAGGTGGAGCGCGCCGTGGGGTATTACGTCGAGCGGGAGCGGGTCGGAGACGCGGCGGCGCGGCGCACGAGCGCAGCGTGGTACCTGCGTTTCGATACGCGGCTGGTGCAGGAACTGGAGGGGGCGATTGCGGAATCGGACGAGGCGCGGGCGCGCGTGGTGGCGAAAGAGGCGCTGAGCGCGGCGGCGGACCTGGCGCAGACGGCGATGGCCGGGGAGATCGACCGGCTGTCGGCGGCCGGTCGGGCGGAGGTGGCGCGCCGCGTGGGGAGTTCAGAGGAGGCGGGCGCGCTGGGCGAGGCGGTCGTCGAGCGTGCGCGGCTTGCAGCGGCGGAGGAGTTGGCGGCGATCGAGTCGATGCCGAGGGCGGCGCTGCGGCGGCGGCTACAGCAGATCCGCGCCGGGATCGAGCTGCTGCCTGACGAACGCGGGCGGCTAGGGCGGCAGATCGTGCTTTCGGGATTTGCGCTGCCGGTGGCGATCGGGATCGAGGCGAAAGAGAAAGAGCTGCATGATGAAGCGCTGCGGCGGTCGGCGCGGACGGTGGAAAGGGCGGCGGTGTGGCGGCCGGGAGGGGGCGAAGCGGGCGAACTGATCGCGCGGTGGGCGCCGATCATCGCGGTGGAGTGGCCGGAGACGCGGTCGTATCCGGCGGACTATGACCGGATTGGCGGGGTGGAACTGGCGGGGACGCGCGAGCGAGTCGAGGTGCTGGTGCGGCCGGCGGCGCCGGTGGTGTACACGTACGAGTCGGAGGCGAGGATTCACGGCGCGCGGTACGCGCAAGTGAACTACGTCTGGTGGTTTTCCGAGCGGCCGGCGATGACGGCGGACGACGCGGCGGCGGGGCACATCGACGGGGGAACGCTGCGGCTGACGCTCGACACGGCCGCGCGGCCGATGATCGCGGAGGTGATCCTCAACTGCGGGTGCGGGCACGCGGTGTTTGTGTCGGAGGCGCTGGAGCGCGCGGCGCGGCGAGAGTTCGGCGGGCCGCTGCCGGGTGCACAATACGCGGTCGAAAACCCCGGCGCGGGGCGTCGGCCGCTGCTGGTGCTGGGGACGTTCGCGGGCGAGTTCGCGGCGGGCCGTCTCACGCTGCTGCTGGCAGCGGGCACGCACGAGCCGGTTCGCGTCGTGATGGGCGAAGCAACGGCAACGGCAGCGGGGGCGGAGGCGCGGCTGGTCGCGGTCGAGACGCATGCGTATGCGCTGCGGCCGTACGAGGTGCTGGATCATCTGCCGCTTGGCGGCGGGTACGCGAGCATGTTCGGCGCGGACGGGCTGGTGCACTTTGCCGGGCGGCGCGAGGGAGTGCTGCTGGCGCCGAGCGGGATGCTGAGCGCGGGCCAGCCGCGCAAGCGCGGCACGCAGCGAATCCGCTGGGACGAGTACTTGTTTGACGATCCGACACTGCTCGAGCGCTGCCTGCGAATTCCAGAACAGTTCTAGCGTTGAAATAAGTTCTTTTCGCGAGTCCGTAGCGCGCGATTTCAATCATCTCGCGACGTACCTGCTCGGCAAGGCCGGGCGGATCGGACCGCACACCGCGCAGTGGGCGGCCCAGATGATCCATCAACGCGGCCTCGAAGGTGTGCGCGTGCTGATGGGCCTGCTGAGTCTGGCCGGGCGCCACCCCGGCGAGCGGATCGAGCAGGCCTGCGCGCTCGCTTCCGGCCACGGAGCATACCGCCTGCGGACGATCCGCGCGTTGATCCGGCGGCAAGACCGCCGGCAGGAACAGTTCGAGTTCATCGAAGAGCATCCCCTCATCCGGTCGCTGAGCGACTACGGCGCGTGGGTGCACACGGCCTTGACGAAGGAGGCATGACCATGAACGAATCGTTGCAGACCACGTTGAGAAAGCTGCGGCTGTCGGGGCTGGCGCAGTCGCTGGAGGTTCGCTTGCAGGAGGCGGCCGGCCACGGGCTGAACCACACGGAGTTCCTCGAACTGATCCTTCAGGATGAACTCGCGGTGCGTGCTGACCGGCTGATGGGCCGGCGGGTCCAGGCGGCGGCGTTCCGCGAGTCCAAGACGCTCGAGGACTTCGACTTCGCGTTCAACCCCTCGGTGAACCGGAAGCAGGTCTTCGACCTGGCCGCCGGACGGTTCATCCGTGAGGCCCGCGACGTGCTGCTGCTGGGTCCGCCGGGCACCGGCAAGAGCCACCTGGTGCAGGCGCTGGGCTACCAGGCGATCAAGGGCGGGTTCACCGTGCTGTACCGCTCGATCTTCGACGTGGTGCGGGACTTCCTCCATGACGAGGCGCTGGGCGGCGAGGAGAAGGTGCTGAATCGGTACCTGAAGCCGGACCTGGTGATCATCGACGACATGGGGATGAAGCAGCTTCCCAAGAGCGGAGTCCACCGTCTTTTGAAATGGAAGTCTCGCGCTGGCAGAAGCCTTTTCGATGTCTCGTTCGCTGCCCACGACGCGAGCGGCTTGGACCCGTCGGACCCAACGTTGGTCGCCAACGGCATCGATGGCAACGGCCATGAGTTCTTCGTTGACCCGGCAAACGGATTCACTTTTGGCCAGCAAAAGGACCTCGTCGCATTCCTTCTCGCGCTGCATCACAACGCTGGGCGGTGTTCGCAGTGGCTGCCCACCCTATTCAAGCGGATTTGTGCGGTTGCGAGGGGGGATGAGCCGGCATGAGCTGGAGGAGACTGCACGTAATT
>CAZNDQ010000023.1:0-18107 GCA_964571825.1 uncultured Planctomycetales bacterium
GAGGCCGAAGCCGCCGTCCGAGTTCCCGTGGCGCTTCGCCCGTTTTGCCTGGGCGGCGTCCTCGACCACCGGGATCCCGCGCCGCTGCGCGATTTCCAGGATCGGCTCCATCGCCGCGCACTGTCCGAACAGGTGTACCGGCATAATCGCCTTCGTCCGCGGCGAAATCGCGCGCTCGATGAGGTTGGGGTCGATGTTGTAGGTGTCGGGCTCGACGTCGACGAACACCGGCCGCGCGCCGACCCGCGAGACGCAGCCGCCGGTGGCGAAGAACGTGAACGGCGGGACGATCACCTCGTCGCCCGGGCCGATGTGGAGCGACATCAGCGCGCACAGAATCGCGTCGGTGCCGCTGCTCACGGCGATCGCGTGCCTGGTTCCCGTGTAGCGCGCGATGTCGCGCTCCAGCGTCTCGATCTCCGGGCCCATGATGAACCGCTGCGAGTCCCAGACGCGGTCCACGGCCGCGCGCACTTCCTGCTCGATCTGCGTCCACTGCGCCTTCAAATCCAGGAGCGGTACGTTCAAGCGTTTGTCCCCTTACTCAGTTTCCAGGACCACTTTTTCAGGCGCGACCAGCCGGTAGCGGTCGCCCGTGTCGGCGCAGACGGCGACGCCTTCGCCGTTGAAGCGCAGCCGCGTGCCGAAGCGGCCCATCCAGCCCACAATCCTCCCCGGAACGCCAACGACGAGCGCGAACTCCGGCACGTCGCGGTGTACGACCGCGCCGGCGCCGATGAAGCAGTATCGCCCCAGCGTCGCGCCGCAGACGATCGTGGCATTGGCGCCGATCGTCGCGCCGCGGCGGACGATCGTCGGCATATACTCATCCTTGCGCACGACGGCCGAGCGCGGATTGATTACGTTCGTGAAAACCATGCTCGGCCCGCAGAACACATCATCCTCCAACTCGACGCAGTCGTAGATCGAGACGTTGTTCTGGATCTTGCAGTTGTTGCCGATCTTCGTCCGCGAGCCGATAAACACGTTCTGCCCGATCGAGCAGCCCTCGCCGATCACCGCGCCCTTCATCACATGGCAGAAGTGCCAGATCTTCGTCCCCTTGCCGATCGTCACCGGCTCGTCGACGTAACTCGATTCGTGTACGAAATAGTCCTTGCTCATACGTGCAATCGCTCGCCAAGTTCAGAGTCGAATCGGGTGCCCGCCCTCGGCCAGCGAACGGCTTCCCGCCTCCAGGATGCGGACCACCCGCACCCCGTCGCGCCCGTCGCTACGGATCGGCTGGTCGTCGAGCACACCGTCGACGAAGTGTTTCACCTCGAGGCTCAGCGGCTCAGCCGTCAACACCTTCGGAATCCGGATGTCGCCCGTGCGGATTGTGATCGCCTCGGCGAAGTTCTCCACTCCCTCGGTGAAGCTGGCGCTCTTGTCGTAGATCCGCACCTTCTCTGTCGCTTCCATGTCGTCGAACGACACCATGCGGTTTGTCCCGACGACCGTCAGCTTGCGGATCTTGTGCGGGTCGAGCCAACTGACGTGGATGTGCGCCAGCCGTTCATCCGAAAACCGCAGCGTGGCGAACACCACGTCCTCGATCCCCGGTTGCAGATAACACGCGCCCTGGGCCGCCACCTCCACCGGGTCCGCCTCATAGAGAAAACACGCCATCGACACATCATGCGGGGCGAGCGACCACCAGGCGTTCTCGTCGTTCCGCACGACGCCGAGATTGAGGCGCTGCAGATACATGTAATAGACGCGGCCCAGCTCGCCCGCCGCCATCATCCGCTTCAGGTCGAGCACGCACGGATGGTATTCCATCAGGTGCCCGACCATCAGTTTCAGCCCCGCCTTCGTCGCCGTCTCGTGCAGCGTCCGCGCTTCCTCGTGGCGCAGCGTCAGGGGCTTCTCCACGTATACGTGTTTTCCGGCCTGCAGCGCCTGCAGCGCCTGGTCATAATGCGTGGCCGCCTTGGTGGCGATCGCCACCGCCTGTACGTCCGGTGCGGCGAGGAGTTCCTCGAAGCGCGTCGTCAGTCGCGCCTCCGGCACAGTCCGCGCCGCCCGCTGAAGGGCCGACTCCGACAGATCGCACACGGCGCGCACCGAGCAGCGCTCTGCCTGGGCGAAGTTGCGGAGCAGATTGCGCCCCCATTGGCCGACGCCGGCCATGCCGAGGCCCAATGTTCCGCTGTCGCCCGCCATGCATACCCACTCCGACAAACAGTTGTGAATTCCGCTCGCGATCGTACGGGGCTCGCGTTTCCGGCGAAAGGCCCGCCCACCGTGCGGCCGGCCTCGCCTACTGCGGATGACGGTAGGCTGTCGCGCCGAGGGCCGCCCCTGGGGTCACGGACGGTGCGGCGTCCCAGGCGCTGGGCCAGGCGAAATACGCCGCCATGGTCCTTGGATAGAGCCGGACGAGCGGCACAACGAGCGCGATCGTATAGTAGAAGTACTTGTTCACCCAGAGCGTGCCCTTGAGGCTGACCAGTCCGATGACGGCCGCGGCGCCGATGGCGAACATCGCCTCGGGTCCAGGCCGGATGTTGAAGGCCGCGCGGGCAAAGTGAATCATCATGCCGACGAAGAGAATGAGCCCCAGCGGTCCCAGTTCGGCCAGAGCCGAGAGGTACGAGTTGTGGGGGTCCCGGCTCGTGCCCTTTCCGTACCTCATCTGGCTTTCCGCCACCTCGGTGTACTCGCTGGTGAACATGCGGTAGCCCGCCCCGAGCAGCGGATTCTTCTTCACCACCTCCAGTCCGACCTTGATGATGTACAGCCGGTCGTCGGCCCCTTTGCCCAGCTTCTTCCAGCGGTCAAACGTGCCTTCGCCGAGTGCGCCCGTCAGGCGCACGACGACGAACAGCCCCGCGAAGACCACCAGCATCATGAACAGGAGTACGACTTTCTTGCCCATCTCGCCGCGCAGACCCAGCGCGCCGCCCGCCATCAGACCCAGCACGAGCGCCGCCAGCCCCGCTCGAGATTGCGTCAGCAGAACCCCCACGAGCGTGAACGGGATCATCCCCAGCAGCGCTACGCGCAGCAGCGTGTTCTTGAGCCGCCACGCCAGATACAGCGAGGCGATGATCCCGATCGCCATCATGTTGCACAGCACGTTGAGGTTGATCTCGCCCAGTGTAACGCGCTGTGTCCGGCCGTATTCGCCCACCGGCCCGACCCGCAGCGCCATCATCACCCCGCCCACGCCGACGCTCAGAGCGACGCACAGCAGGATTGTGCGAAACCGCGCCGGCGTGTTCACCAGTTGCGTCGCCATCATCCCCAGCAGCAGCAGCATCGTCGGCGAGATCGCACCGATCAGCGTCAGCACGGGATACTTCGACCACAGCGCGCTAAGCATGCAGATCGATACGAAGACCAGCCCCCAGCGCGTCACCGGCTCGATCGGCATCAGCGTGCATTCGCGCCGCTGACAGCGGATGAGGTAACCCACCGCGACGAAGATGGCGATCATCTTGCTGAAGGTGTACATGCCCTGCACCAGTTGGAACAGGTCGTCGTACATCATCAAAGCAAAGAGCGTGCACAGCCCGACAAACGGCTGAAACAGCGAGGCGATCAGCACGGGCAAGGCCGAGAAGATGCCGCCCCAGACACCGCCCGGAAAATGCAGCACCGACATCGCCACAAGGATGGTCATCTGGGCGCAAGTGAAGAGCACGGTCCCGGTGTGAAACTCCGCACCCTCGTCGATCGGATCGACCGCGTCGGCGGCCAGGTAGGGGTCCGCGGCGGACCACGAAGGAGCGGAATTAGACATCAAATCGACCCTCGTTGCGCCGATCGGACCAGCAGGCGTTCATTCCGCCACGCGACAGGCGTACCAGCGATCTTCGGCACACCGCCCCGCAGACATCAGGCGGACAGCCGTACGAGTCCACTGGACCGCTGTCGCGGCGATGAAACGCACTGAATAGTCCGATAATCTTCGCGGTTTCGACGTCGCAGTGGCCATGTTGGGTGGTTCGTACCAACCTCAAACGTACGCCACTCCGTGTCGATTCCTGTCTGATTGGCCAGCCCCCAACCGGTAAGCGCATTTGTGCGGCAGTCGCTGATTCTATGGCCCGCACCCGGCTGTAGCAATTCAGATCGCCTGGCTTGAACCGGCCGGTGGCACCCATTAATCTCGGCGTCCCCCGCGTTGGGGCGCCGCCAAGGAATCGCAACGCCATGCTGTCCGCCCTTGACCGCCGGATTGGGTTCGCCCTGATGAACCTCAATCACCGGCGGCGCGGTTTCAATCCGCGCGTGGACTGGCAACGGCTGACGGCGAACTGGCGTATGCCGGCCGAACTGGCCCGCACCCAGCAGGATGAACAAGTTCGGCGCCTGATTCGACAGGCGTACACCCATGTCCCGTACTACCACGATCTGATGCAGTCGTTGCGGCTGACGCCCGACGCGATCCGGACCGCCGCAGATCTGGCTCTTCTGCCGCCGCTGACCAAGGAGATCATCCGCGAGCAGGGTGACCGCATGCTGGCCGACAATTTCCCACGACACCGGCTGCGCCGCCTCAATACCGGCGGCAGCACCGGCGAACCGCTCGTCTTCTACGCCGAGATCGCCAACTATTCGCTCACCGTGGCGTCTCTCTGGCGCGCCTTCGTGCTGGCCGGCTGGCGGCCCGGGGAGACTTACGCTTATTTCTGGGGCGACGACAAGTTTCCCCATCCCGGCCCGCTCAAGGCGTGGGCGCAGCGCATGATCTCGCGCCGCATCTACCTCAACGCGTTTGAGGCCGGGGCGCTGCACCTGGCCCGGTTCGCCGAGCGAATGCTGCGTGTTCGGCCGACGTTGCTGGTCGGCTACACCAGTACGGTTGAGTCGTTCTGCCGGTTCTGCCTCGATCACGGGATCGAACTGTCGTTTGTGCGCGGCAGTGTCACCACGGCCGAGGCGCTACGTGACTTTCAGCGCCAGACGATCGAGCAGGCGACGGGCGCCCGCGTGACCGATTTCTACGGCAGTTCCGAAATCCGCGGGATCGGAACGCAATGCGCGGCGGGGCGGATGCACATCTGTGCCGACCTGGTCGTCGTGCAGGAGGGGGAGGGCGAGGTTGCCGGTGCGCGGCCGCTGCTGCTCACCGCGCTTCACAACCACGCCATGCCGTTCATTCGCTACCGCAATGGCGATTGCGGGCTACTGAGCGGTGAGCCGTGCACGTGCGGCTGCGGCTTTCCGCTGCTCGAGCTGAAGATCGCCCGCGTCACCGACCTCTTCCGTTATCCCGATGGCCGGCTGGTGCACGGTGAGCACTTCACGCACCTGATGCACGGCAGCCAGGGCGTCGTTTCGTTCCAGTTTCACCAGACTACGCCGGAGACGATCATTCTGCGGATCGTCCGCAGCGCAACGTTCAACGACGACGCGGCGCGCTTCCTGCACAATCTGTGCGAAAAGATCCGCGCGGAAAGCGAGGGAGCCGTGTCGACGCGCATCGAGTACGTCGAGCACATCGAGAAGACCGCTGCCGGTAAGCATCGATTCACCGTCAGCGACGTGAAGTGAGCCGAAGTGCGGGTCACGCACTATCTGCGCTGTGCGACGGCCGCATCGAGCAGGTCGGCGAGTTGCCTTGCCTGCGTTCGGCGCTCGAACCGCGCCACCGAACCCGCGGGCAGCGTCAGGTCCTCCCCCCGCGCGAATCGCTGGTAGAGCGCTGCGACGGCCTCCGCGACGGCCGCGGCGTCGTGCGGCGGCGCGACCAGCCCGAGGTTGTGGTCGCAGACGAGTTCGGCGATCGGACCCGGCGGCACTATCGCCAGGATCGGTCGCCGTGCGTACATGTACTCGTAAACCTTGGCCCCGACGACGAGATGGTCCGTCTTCGGCGAGCCGATGACGAGCAGGGCCGTCGACGCGCACATGCGGCGCAGCGCCTCCTGATGCGGTACGGCTCCGGCAAACCGCACGACGGCCGTCAGGCCCAGCCGCTCCACGTCCGCCCGATCCTGCGCGCGAGCCGGCCCGACGAAATGCAGTTCGAATCGTTCCTCCTCGATTTGTCCCTGATCGAGCAGCACGCGCAACGCCTCCAGCAGCGCGATCGGTTCGCGCCCGGCGTACAGCGTGCCGATGTAGGTCAGCCGGAAGACGCCGTCCCGCGCCGCGCCGCCGTCTGCGTCCCGTACGTAGTCGTCCGGATCGAAGCCGTTTTCGATGACGACGAATTTGTCCGGCGTCACGTCGGGGTAGGCGCGGCGATACGCGTCCTGGACCGCGCGCGTCGTCAACACCACGTACTTGGCATTGCGAATGATCTTTCGCTCCAGCCGCCGGTTCAGCCACCGCCGCCAGCCCGCCAGCGTCGCCTGCTCATACGCCGGCGTCCACGGATCGCGGAAATCGGCAATCCAGGGCAGCCGGGCAGCGCGCGCCAGCCGCCGCGCGAGCAGGTGCGCAGATTCCGGCGGCGAGGTCGAATAGACGCATTCGCAGCCCGCGGCCGCACGCCGCCCGATCCGTCCGGCACGCAGCGTCCAGGCCGTGCCGCGATCGGGGATCAGCTTTTCCCACCACCGCGCATTGCCTGCGAACGTGCCCGGGCGGCTCCCGCCGGTTCCCGTCGGCGCCGAAACAGCCTGCCCGCGCGCCGCCGCACCCAGGGCGCGCAACAGCACGCGCGGCATTCGCAGGCTCGGCGCGCGGACCACGTCGGTCCGCGCGAGTAACTCGCGTCCGAGGTCCTCGTCAATCAACTCGAAGTCCTCGACCTCGCGCGTCAGCACGCGCGGCGTCCAGCCGAACTGCGGCAGATACTTGCAGAACTTGCCCGGTCGATGCACGCCCACGGCCTGCGCCGGGTAGAAGCTGCGGCAGACCATGAGGACCCGGCGCGGCTTCGCCGCGGATTCTGCGGCCGCGTTGTCCACTGGAAAATAAAGTCGCGCGGGGGATGGATCCGCGATGCCAGGTGCGGTCACGGTCCGATCTCCCGGCACCTAGTTGGGGGAGTCGTCGCCGTCGGGTTTGTCCGCAGCGTCGGCAGAGGCGGACGATTCCGGTTCGTCGCCGGCCTCGTCGTCCGCGAGGTCCCTGTCCTTACCCCTGCCCTTCCGTTTCTTCGGCTTTTCCTTGCCTTTGGGCAGCGCCCGGCGATCCCGCTCGGCTTCGAGGCTCTCCTGCTGGTACTCATAGAAATTGCGCAATTGTTCGCGGAAGTAGCCACCACGCTGTGCCTGCGCCGCGTTCAGGACCGCACCCAGAATGTGCGCGTTGACGCGCAGGAGCAGGTCGCGCGACCGCGCCGCCACCCCGCGCGAATTGGTCCGCGCCCGGAGCACGAGCACCGCTCCGTCCACCAGGGCCGAAATAACCGCGGCGTCGCTGACCAGGAGCACGGGCGGGCCGTCGATGAGCACCTGGTCGTACTCGGCGGCGGCCTCGGCCAGAAACGTGCGCATGTATGACCCGCCAAGCAGCTCCGCCGGATTGGGCGGCGTCGGGCCGGCGGCAAGGTAGTCGAGGTTGCCGAGCGGCGTCTTGCCGACCAGGTTCTGCCACCTGGCCTGGCCGATCAGCACGTGGCTGAGGCCGTGCTCGTTCGATCCGGCGAAGATGCGGTGCAGGGCCGGACGGCGCAGGTTCGCGTCGACGAGCAGCACGCGCCGGCCCGTGGACGCCAGCGACGCCGCAAGGTTGATCGCCACGCTCGTCTTGCCGTCCTCTGAGGAGGGGCTGGTGAGCAGCAGCGTTCGCTGCCGCTCGACCGGTGCGGCGAAGAACAGGTTGGTGCGGATCTGCCGGAAGGCCTCGGCCACCATCGAGTGCGGTGCGTCGATCACGGCGGTCTCCACGCGCTCGATGACGATTTCCTCGTCGTCGATGTCCGGCACGGTCCCGAGGATCGAGAGGTGCAAGTGGCGCGAGAGGTCGCCCGGCGTGCGAATGCGCGTGTTGACGAGTTCGACGGCCAGGGCGATGCCGAGCGACAGCAGCAGCCCGAGGAACGTGCCGATGGCGATGTTGAGAACGAGCTTCGGGCTCGAAATCTCCAGCGGCGCCACGGCCGCCGCTGCCTGGCTCATCTGCAGGGTGCTCTGGCTGCCGAGCATGAACTGCAGGTTGCTGCGGATTTCGCGGATCTGATTGTACTTGTCCTGCAGCACCAGCTTTTCCGATTCCATCTTGGTGTACTGGGCAAGCTGGGCGTCGATATCGCGCTGCTGTGCAAGCAGCTCCTGGTACTTCTCCAGCATGCTGCCTTCCTGATCGACGATGTTGAAGAAGGCAACGCGCGCCTGGTTGATCTGGAAGTCGCGGACCTCGTCCAGCCGCAGGTCGCGGAGGTTTTCAAGACTGCCGCGCAGACTGAGCAGACGCTGCTCGATCTGCTGCACGAGGCGGTGGTTGCGGCCGTAGTTCTCCAGCGCCACCATCAGCTCCTCCTCAAGCGCCTGCACGCGCGAGGTGGCACCGGCGACCGCGGGATCCGATTCGACGAGCTGCGTCGTCTGCGGCGAAACGGCGATGCCCTGCGCGCCGGCCGCCTCGTACGTTTCATAGAGGCTCTTCAGCTCGAACTTGATGTTCTGCAGCGCCGCCAGATCCTCCGCCAGCCGCCGCAACTGGTCGGCGACGACGTTGACGCCCGAGACCGCGCCCGGCACGGTCATGTTCTGACTGAGCCGCTCGATTTCGTCGATCTTTGTCTGGAGCTGCTTTTCGACGCGGCTCTCCTCCTGCTGAAATTCGCGCACCCTGTCGCGGAACTTGTTGCGCGCCAGTTCGGCCGCGCTGTTGAGGTAGCTCTTCACCACCGCGTTGACGATGCGATGCGGGTCGTCCTGCTTCTTGCAGCCCATCGCCACGCGGAGGAGGTTGGTTCCCTCGAGCGGGCCGACGCGCAGCGACTCTTCCAGCTCCTTGACCCGCAGCTCCTTTTCCACCGACTGATACCAGCCGGTCCGCTGCACGTCCGCGTCGAGCAGTGCTTCCTGCAGGACCGCCTGACTCTTGACGCGCGCCGACTCGGTGAGCAGGAATCGGCTCATGTATTCATTCGGGGCGAAGCGGGTCGCCTGTTCGTTGATGCCGGTGGGCATTTCCGCGTCGAGCTGGATCAGCGCTTCGGCGCGCCACTGCGGGAAGTATTTGAGCTGCAGGATCGTGCCGCCGACGGTGATGCCGATGAACAGGATCCAGAGGAAGATGATGAGGAAGATGCGCTGTTTGATGATGCGCAGCACGTCGCCGGCGGAGATGGCGGCGGCGCCGCCTGCCGGCGCCATGGGCCGCGCCACAGGCGCGGCGCCGGGCAGAGGCAGTCGTTCGTAGATCGTTCCCGGGATGGAGGCCATGGTCCGGCTCCTCCTCTCTTGCACGGGCACGGGTCAGTCCGTTGTCGGCTCCGCCGCCAGGGGGCCCGTCCCGCCCGCCTCCGCGTCGTCTACCACCAGGTGCGAGAGGATAAACGACAGCAGGTAGAAAAACGCGAGCGCCACGGCGTACATCACCAGTCCCCAGGCGGCGTGACCGGCGTTCTGCGTCAGTGCCTTCCACTCGAAGACGTGGAAGATGCCCGTCGCCGTTACCCGCAACAGGTTGGTGAAGATCGCAATCGGCACACACATCAGCACGAGTGTCACCCGCTGCCATGTCGGTCGTTCGCCGAGGTAGGCGATGGCGACGCCCAGCGCGCAGAGTCCGATCATCACGCGCATGCCGCTGCACGCATCCGCGACGTTGAGCGAAGCGATCAACTCCCCGTGGCGGAAGAGGTCGATCGTCACGCCCGAGAGTTGCGTGTCGACGTCGGGCAGCGCGCGGAGGACGATCGCCGCCACCGCCGAGGCCAGCCGTCGCAGCGGCATCGTCAACTGGACGTATTTGTCCTCGGGCAGCGGCAGCGCAAAGATCAGGTAGATGATCGGGAGCCAGACGATTCGCATCACGCGCCAGCCGCAGGTGAACAACACGGTGCCGAAGATTGTGATTACGATCGAGAGGGCCTTGGGGTAGCCCATCCGCCACTGGTAGATCGCCGCGGCGAACATCCACAACCCCATGAGGATGATCGGCAGGCCGAGCCAGCTCGGGCGCGCGCGCGTCGCCAGTAGTTGATCGCGGTGGGCATAGATGAAATAGAGGCTGAACAGCGGAACAACGAACCCGTGTGACCAGTTCGACTGGGTCTGCCAAACGTCGACCAGCCGCTTGAGTTCGTGCCAGTAGAGCCAGCTCATCAGCCCGGCGATGACGGCTGCCTGAAACAGGATGGCGGTGACGCGCGCGCGGCGCCACTCCGTCGAGATGTCCCCCGCTGTCGGCGCCACAGTCAACTGATCGATCTCCCGATGCCTGCCTGCCCTGGATTCTCCCGACCCCTGTGCCCCGCCGCCAGCTGCCGGCATATCCTACGGGAAGAGCCCCGGCAGACGCTGCTGCTGCTGCGCCTGACGGACGACACGCGGATTCGGGAATCCTCCCGTCGACTCGAAGTCGGCAAAGTTTCGATCCCAGACAAAGCCGAACCCATAGGTCAATCGGAACGCCGAACGAATCGTCGCCAGGAATGGCGCCGCGACGTTCGTCCCGACGTTGATTATATCGTTCGGCTTGAGGAAGAAGTCGGAATCCAGACCGGCGAAAATGCGGTCCAGATTGACGGGAATGGTCGTCTCCCGGTCGCCGCCAATCCGCCTGATCACGTCGCAACGATCGGGCCAGGCAAGCGGGTCGAGTCCGCCGGCCGCGGCGATGGCCTGCTTGATCGTAACGTTCTGTCCGGTAAGGGAATACACGCCCGGTCGATTCACGTGACCCATGATGTAATACTGGCCGATATCACCCGCGGTGACGCGCAGCGTATCCCCTTCGCGCACGATGATATTAAACCGAGCGTCCCCCTCGCGCAGCATGTCGGCCGGGATGTCGATGATCCGGTTGTGGGGCGGAACGTCGAGGCTCTCCCATTCCACGACGCGCTGATCGGGCGGGTAGGGCACGGTCGGCCCGACGGCCGTGGGCGGCGCCGGCTGGGCCGGGGCGTCCGGCGCAGCCGAGTCGGACCTGATCTCGACCCACTTGCCATTAAGCCAGATCCAATTGCTGAGTGGTGCCGGCTGCCCACGCGGCTCCTCGCCGGCGGTTTCTGGAGAAGAACGCGGCGGAGGCTCGGCCGGTGTCGGTGTTCCCGGCAACGGCGGCTCCTCCCGTGCCGACAGCGTTTCGGGGTTCAGTGCCTCAAGCAGATCGGGGTCGAGCGGTTCGGGTTCCGGCTCCGTGGGCGCCGTCGCCGGCGGTTCCTGGGCCAGTCGCGCACCGGCCAGTTGGGCGCGATAGTCCGAGAGCAGCACGCTGACGGGATCGATCGGAGCCGCTGCAGGCGGCTCGGCGCTCTCCGCGTCGCCGCCAGTCGGGGGCTCCTGGACCGGCGGTTCGGGCGCCGGCCGGGATGTCGCCGGGAGGTCCGGAATCGTCGGCGCCGTTTCGTACGTCGGGCGAAAGATGTACACATGGTCGGCCAGGTCGGCCAAACCTCCGCCGGCCAGCAGCGCCTCCATCAGCCGGGTATCCGGCTTGGGCACGGCGTACGTTCCGGGGCGGGCGATGACGCCGAACAGGTGGTACACGCGCTGCCGCTGCCCGGGAATGGTCACCTGAACCTCGGGCTCCTTGAGGATGTCGCGCCCGCGCAGTTCGTCGACGATCTCCGCCTGAATCTCGCGCGCGGTCTTGCCCATTACGTTGAGCCAGCCGAGCACCGGCACATACACCTCTCCCGAATTGCTGACAACCGGGGTGACGTTGGTGTCCGTAGCCGGCGCGAGCAACTCGAAGACGTTGATCGTGAGCACGTCGCCCGGCGCAACGCGGTATTCCTCAGTGTAGGGAATCAGATCCTCGGGGGTGGGATCGGTGGCCTGGCTCAACCCGCTCGGCTCATCGAGTTCGCTGATCGTGCGGCGGATTTCGACGGTGCGCACGACCTCGAAGTTGCCGACCTCGGTGGGATCGAGCCACGCATTGAGCCAGGAATTGAAGAACCCCTCGCATCCACAGCACAGCACCAGCAGAGCGGGCACACCCCAGCGAAGGCAATGGGTTCGCATGTTTCGGCTGCCCGGTGGCGACATGTCGCTTCCAGATCGTTCGTGGCAAACAGTGCGACGGGCCCTCGGCAAAGCACTCCGTTCGGGACCGGCCAATGTGCAGATACTATCGTCGGTTTCGAGCGCCCGTCAACAGCGCGCCGCGTGATGCGCCTGCGGCAACCTCCGCTGCGCAAGCAACTTGGCGGCGTCGGCACGGTGCACGCCGGCGGCGGTTCCGGGCGCCCGGAACCTCCCGCGCGAACGGCGCTCCCGTCGGCGAAGGCAACCACAACGTACCCGACAATACGCAGGGCCCGCAGGGCGTGTTCGCCCTCCGGGCCCCAGGCCATTGGAAATCGAAGCGGACTGAGCGCGCCTAGTTGCAGTTCGGCGGCGATTCGGCGCTCGTGGTCCCGAACACTGTCGAGAACGAGGAGAAGTCCGCCAGGTTCACAACACCGTCCGCATTGAGGTCCGCGCACTCGCAGCCGGGCGTAGAGGACGCCAGCCCGAAACAGCTCGAAAACGTCGCAAAGTCGGTCAGGTCGACGAGACCGCCGCTCCCATTGACGTCGCCACAGGTGCACGCACCTTCGCAAAAGTCGGGTACACCGTTGTCGTTTTCGTCGATGCCGCCGCGTACGCCAAGGCGGAAGAACGCCGAGCTGGTCGTCATCGCCGTGCGGTTGTAGGCCAGCCCGTCAGAATTGCCCACCGCGGGGCCGCCGGAGACGCGCATCGGGCCCACCTGCGGGTCATTAAACACCACCTCCATCCAGATGTCCTGCGGTACGGCGACCGGCGGGTTCACATCAATGCTGAGGACGCCTCCGCCGATCGTCGGAAGCGAATGCGACTGAGCGAACAGCAATCCGGCCGGCGGTCGCGGCGTGTTCGTTGCATCGTTCGCGTAGAAGGCCACCGTCATGTCCACCGAGCTGGAACTGGTGCCGGTGGTGTAGGTCACGTCGTAGCCGACGAGGTCGCCGGCTGATCCGAAGTGCAGGTCCTGGGCGATCGGCTGTCCGGTGTGCCAAAAACTGAATTGCGAACTGTCGTTCCGGTAGACGTAGGCGCCCTGCTCGATGTCGCAGGCGTCGTGCACCTGGTTGGCATTGCAGTCCTCACCCGGAGGCGTGGACGAGGTAATGATCAGCGAGTAATGCTGCTGGCCGTCGGTAAGCGTTCCCTTGTGGCTGACGCGGATGCGATAGCAGCCGGGAGAGGCCGGCGGCACGTTGATCCGCACCTGCTCGACGTTGTCGACGAGGTTGTCGCCGGTGGTTGCGGTGGCGGACGGATTGAGGACGTCGAGGACGAAGGGCATATACGTCGGGCTGCCGCCGGCGCCGAGAACGCGCAGATCGAGATCGTTGACGAGGCGGCGGATACGGCTGTCGTGCGCGTCGGTCGATGCGCCGGGCGGATCGGTCCAGCAGAGCGTCACGACGATCGGACCGGACCCGTCGTAGCGCATGACGTACTCGTCGCTCGGGTTGGCACCGTTGAGGAGCCCCTCGATGATTCGCGGCAGCTCCAGGCTGTCGGCGTCCTCCAGGATCAGGTCCGCGGCCGCCTGGACGTTAATCAGCCCCCAGCCGTAAATGTAGTCGGGGCCTGGGCTGCCCAGATTGTCGGCCGTGTGGATCAGCAGGCCGCGCAGCGTGCTCGACCGCATCTCCTGCGGGTGCGTCTCGGCGTAAAGTTCCGTCAGCAGAATAGCGGAGCCGGCGGCGTTCGGACTGGACATACTCGTGCCGCTGGCCGTGCCGTAGTCGGTGTCCGAGCCACTGCTGGTCGAGAATAACCCGCCGCCGTTGGCGACGACGTCCGGCTTGATCCGGCCGTCATCCGTCGGCCCCCAGCTCGAAAATCCCGTCATCGAGGCCACGCCGAGGTTGCGTTGCCCTCCCGATACCGCGTCATTGACGGCGCCAATGACCATGATGTTCTTCGCACAGGAATCGGGGCTGAGGCAGTCATAGCCGTTCTTGTAGACGCCGTCGCCTTTGGGGTGAATGGCCGAGTTGTACGTGGCCGACTGCCAGCCGCCGCTGAAATAGTAGACGGTGTTGCCGTTGCTTGGATTGTCGTCGCGCTCGTTCCCGGCGGACTTGAACTGCAGGAAATAGGGCAGGTTGTAGGCGATCTCGTCGAGGCCGGCGGTCGCAGCCGAATACTGGCCGAAGCCATCCCAGCCGGGATCGGTCGGCCAGTCGCCGAACCAGTGCCAGCCGACGTTGCCCGAAAAACTGTCCAGAATCCAGCCCGAGATCGGTCCGTAGGAGTGATTGGAAATGCGGATCTTGTTTTCTTCGCCGGCAACGCTCGCGCCCTGCTGCGCCATTTCGCCGTTGTCGTTGTTCCAGTCAAACGAGCGCAGTGACACGCTGGGCGCCATGCCCATCGCCGATCCGACGACCCCGGCCGCGCCGACCGTGCCGCCGACGTGCGTCGCGTGAAAGATCGCCGACGCGCCGTCCATGATTGTCACCCGCCCGACAAACTCCTGGTGCGTCGTGCGGATCGCGCCGCCGTCCCACACGCCGACGATCCAGTCGGCGCCGTTGACGTTGTAAGGCGAAGTGTTGCGGATGAGGTTGGCGGCAGTGGAGATCGCCGCGTTGGAGTTGTTCGTAATGTAATAGTGCGGGCGGTCGTTGACGACGTCCATCAGTTCCCATGCGCGGTCAGGCGCATCGAAACGGGTCGCCACGTTGTGCTGCGCGGCCCAGATTTCCGCCGCGAGCTTGCGCAGCTCGAAGTCCGCCGTCAGTTCAGCCACGTAATCCGCGCGGACCTGAGGGTCCGATAGGTTGCGCTGGATTTTCGGCTGCTGAGCCCACGCGGCCGCCGGAAGCCACGCTGCGATCACCGCGAGTACCAACCACCCCGCCCGGCCGTGCACGGGGAATCCACAAGCCCTGCCTGTCGCTCGAACCATCGCCAATGCTCTCCGAAGTTTGGGGTGCCTTCCTGCCTGGGTTGGCCAATTATACGCGATTCGGGGGTGTGACCCAAGCCAATAATGCGGATTGGCGCGCGTCGCTTGTGCGCCGTGATTTCGCGTAAGTTCCGCGCATACTTGATGATGCGCGCGCTGTACGACGATGCGGTCGCCGCTCGGCGCGAGTTTTTCATGTCGATGAGAAGTGCCTCAGCCGCGTCAGGCACAGGGTGTGAACAGTCGCGTGAGCTGATCCAGCGAGTCGATGACATGCTGCGGTTCCCCGCCCAAAGCAGCCTCGGCGTCGCCGTATACGCCGCCCGGACGCCAAATCCGCACCGATGTCCAGCCAAGCTGATTGGGCGCGACGAAGTCCTTGCCCGGATTGTCCGCCACGTAGGCACACGCTGCTCCGGAGGCGTGGAGGCGCTGCTCGATTGCGACAAAGCCGCTCGGCGAAGGTTTCCATGCCGCACGCCCCCACTCGTCGGTGAGGACGATGCAATTGACACGACGTTCCAGGCCAAGCGCGGCGATCTTGTTCCGCTGCGTCTGGAGGTATCCATCACTGAGAATCGCCGTGGCGATGCAGGGAGACCAATGAGTCAGCGCCGCTTCCGCGTCGGGAAACAGGCGGATCGTCGGGACGTGCAAGCGGTAGGTCCGAACGAGTGCATCGAGGTGCCGGGTCGCATCGTCAATGCCGCGCTCAAGCAGTATCTGGTTGAACGTACGCGTGCGGTTCCCCTGCCGATAAATCTCGCGCAGGCGCTGCGCGGCATCGGCTCCGAGCAGATCGCGGTGGGCACTGACGACCGCGTCGAAGCCGCAGAAGACGAACTCCTGCTCCGGATAGAGGGTGTCGTCGAGATCAAAGACGAGGACGCGCAGCGGAATGGGGGATGCGGCCATCACGTTACCGGTCAAAGACAGTCGAGGACGTTGCCATCGGCGTCGACGAACACGGAGCGATCGTAGCGCAGCATCTGCAAGCCGTCGATCAGTGATTCGGGGCGAATGTCAGGGTGAACACCGCGAAGTTCGTCCAGCAGCCAGCCGGGGAAGTCTGCCCCGGCGCAAATCGAAAGCGGCACACCGCCGCCGAAGCGCGCGTTGACCTCGATGACCTTCGTCGCGTCGCCTGCGCGGATGCACTGGATCGTCACCACGCCGCGCCAGCCGCCGATCGTCTCGATCACCCGTCGTCCGAGCTGGATGAGCGAATCGTCGAGCACGACCTGCGACTTCGAGACTTCGCCGCCGCGCACCTCGAGCCTCCGCCGCGGCACGACGCAGCGCAGCTCGCCGCGCAGCCCCGTGTACACGTCGAGCGTGTGCTCGACGCCGTCGACGAATTCCTGCGCCAGCGGCTGCGGGACGCGGGCGGAGAGCACGCGCAGCTCGTCGATGTTGCGGATTTCATAGTTGCCCATGCCCGCGCTGCCGCGCCGCGGCTTGAGAAAGTATGGAAAGCGCTGCTCGGCTGCACGGAGCACCTCCTCCGCCGTCCAGGTTGCGGGCGTGGGGATGCCGGCCGCCGAAAAATGCCGGTAGGCGCTCAGCTTGTCGGTGAACAGCTCGATCACAGACGGGTCGGAGATCGGCACGAAGCAGCCCGCGCCCGCGAACTCCTCGCGGGCATCGCTGAGCTTGCGCAGTTCCGGGTCCAGCAGCGGGATGAGCAGATCGATTCGTTCCTTTCGCACGATATCGAGCAGCGCAGGAATGTAGGCAGCATCGGAGATGCGCGGCAGCGCATGCCGGCGATCGCAACTGAACAGGCCGGGTGCGATCGGGCTGTGGTCGGCGCCGTGAGTCTCCAGCGCGATGTCCCGCGCCTCGGCGGCGACGACAAAGGCGCGGATCAGCTCGATGCGCCGGCCGACACACGAAAAGAGCACCCGCATGCAAGACCTCGCAGCCCCGAAATCACGCTCCGCTTCCGGGCTCCCGCCCGCGACGAGTGGTGGGGCGCACCCGCTCCGGCGGCGTTTGAGACGGCCGGCTCGGCGCTGCGCGCTTGACACCTCTGGCGGCGGATTGACAATAGCTGTTTTCGTCCGAATTGCAAAGTTTCACAGCGGAAAAGGGGCAGAAATGAGCCGCCTGATTCAGAATACACTGATCTGCCTGCTGTCAGGCATGTTGGTTCTGGTGATTGCGGGCTGCGAACAAAAGAGTGACGCCCCGGCGGCCGCGCCCGACTCAGCCAAACCGGCCGGGACGGCGGACCAGCCGAAGGCCGCCCCTGCCGCATCGGGAACCGCGGCGTCTGAGACGGCACCGCCGCCGCGGGCAGCCGACCGGCAGCCACAGGGGGAGGCCGCGCAGCAGACGGCGGATTCGCCCGCGGAACCCAAACCCGCAGAGCCCGCGCCGCCAGCGCCGGCTCAGCTGTCGCAGCCAAAGGCGGAGGCGTCACCGGCAGCCGCCGACGCCGGCCCGGCGTCGGCCGACGACGTCGAGTGGGTCGCCGAGGGCGCATGGCGCGCCCGCCTCAACGCTACCCTCGATGAGTGCGGGCAACTGCTCGAGCAGCTTGGCGCCACCGAGGCCGAGCACGAGGAACTGCTCAACAAGTTTCGCGGCGACGTGGAGCACGTCCTGCCGCTGCACCGTGAGATGTCGGACAACCTGGCAAAGGTGAAGGAGCTGGCCGGCACGGGGCGCAGCGTGACTGTCGGTGACAAGACATACGGCCCGGCGGAGATGCAGGACCTCGCCACGCGGACGGAAACGGCACTGGCCCGCGTCAATGAATGGTCCGAACTGCTGCACCAGCGCACGGGCGACGCGGCCGTCATGCGCTCACGTGTCCGCTCGGGCCGCGACACGCTGTCCAAACTCCGCAACGAGATCATGACCGTCGACAAGAACCTCAGCTTCCTGAACATGCTTGAGGGAGCGCAGTTACCGCAGCGCGAAAGCGAGGAGGGGCAGAAGTCCGTCGAGTCGTTCCGTACCGCCCTGCTGCGGGAAATGGGTCAGAAGGTCGAGGGCTTGCAGCAATCGGCGGACCAGCTCAAGTCCGAGGCCGCGGGCAGTACCGTGCCGCCGCTCGATTTGAAACCCATCGAGACTCAGCCGACAATCGACTCGCTGAACGCGCTGCACATGGAAACACG
>CAZNDQ010000024.1:0-18015 GCA_964571825.1 uncultured Planctomycetales bacterium
TCAACAATGCGGCGGCCGCTGTGCTCATGGCGCCGATCGCACTGCGACTGGCGGAGGGACTATCGGCGACCCCCGACCCATTCCTCATGGCTGTGGCGATCGGGGCATCCTCTGCCTTTCTCACGCCCATCGGGCATCAGTCGAACACGCTCGTGATGGGGCCGGGCGGCTACCGGTTCGCCGACTATTCGCGCCTGGGACTGCCTGTGATGCTGATTACGTTGAGCGCGGCGCTACCGGCGATTCTTCACTTCTGGCCGGCGTATCCTTCGGCGGGTTGACTTCGTCGGTGAGCGGATGCTCGGGCGCGCCAGTTTCCTGCTCCAGTGCGGCGGCGAGCAGCCGGCGCGTGTGAAAAAAACGGCGCCAGCCGCGTATGGCGATCACCGCACCGGAGAGCACCAGGGCCAGTCCGAGCAGTTGTAGCACCGGAGACTGAAAAAACTTGATGCACGTTCCGCCGACGACAGCCAGTGCAAGGGCGGTTCGGCCGTAGGAGAGCAACGTGCGTTCGTTCGCCAACACGGTGCGGTCGATGGCGAGATAATCGCTTAGAGACAGACGCTGCCCGCGGAATCGGCCGTAAGGATTATGCGTCATGCCATGCGTTCTCCAGCGATTTGGCTGCACCAAGATTCTAGGCGCGGTGCGATCATGCAGCAGCTACCAGCCGCATGTCGTGTCCAATGCGAGCCGGCAGCGGCCATTTTTTCGGTCGCATTGACGGTTCGATCACGCTCCCCAAGCAGACTACGGCCGATGAAAAAATGCTGGTATCGCGGATGGCGGGCCGATATGATCGAGTAGTTCGAGTGCCACGGCCGGGAGCGAACCCCATACTCCAGGGGCGGGGCGAGCCAGGGCCGGTGCCTCGAATGCGTCGTGCGAAAGCGCGGCGTGCGATTCCATCGGCGACGGCCGGTGGAGGGGCCAAGCCCGGCGCACTCCAGCCAAGCGTGCGACCGGGGTACCCGCCCATGCAAAGGAGGTGGTCCATGGACATAGGCACGTGTACGAGTAGGCTGTCTTAGCACAGCGAACGTGGCTGTCTGGGGCAGCCGAAACCGTATTGAGCCCGCCGGTTGAGTGAAACTCGCCGGCGGGCTCGCTTTTTGAGGTTGGCGCCCCGGCAGGTACCGCAAAAAAAGAAAGGGCCGTCCCGCTGGGACGACCCTGTCGTTTTTCCGGCTTCACGCAAGCCTAGTAGCGGTCGCGTCCACCGCCGCCGCCGCCGTAGCCGCCGCGGCCACCCCGGCCGCCGCCGCCACCGCCGCCGTAGCCACCCCGACCGCCACCACCGCCGCCACCTGCACGCGGCTCACGGGGCTTCGCCTCGTTCACCGTCAGGGGGCGACCTTGGAATTCCTGCCCGTTCAAGGCCTGAATCGCGTTCTGGGCGTCCTCGTCGGAGTCCATCTCGACGAAGCCGAAGCCCTTGCTGCGGCCTGTCATGCGGTCACTGATGACCTCGGCACTCATGACCGTGCCATGCTGACCCAACAGTTGTTCCAAATCCGAGCTACTTACGCCGTAGGCCAGATTCCCGATGTACAGCTTTTTGCCCACCACAAGATCTCCTCATACTAGGGCAAAATCGACCCGTTCTTTCGCTTTCAGGGTCGAGTGTGAAAGTGGCCGACATTCCGGCCCGGAAGGTAGGAGGGCGATCCAGGCAATGCGATCCGGACTTGTATAGACGTCACGTAGCCGCCTCGTTCGACAAACCAACCGCCCGATAGCTTAGCACGCCTCTGGCAAAAGTAAAGCGAGATTTTCCGGATTCCTGCGAGTCCGAGCGCGCATCGGCCAGACAACGTGAGTTGCGCTCATATGTGTCGCATTTATGGGAAACTCGTCTTGTTCCTAGTGCGCGCTATACGGGGCACCTGGTGCTACAGGTGATTCCCGAGGCCGCGTTTCGTTTGTCACGATCCGGCGTTAGAATGTGCCGTTGCAGTGGACGGCCTTGAGTGAACAGTATCTCGTTATGCCGAGGGTAGTTATGGCTGAACAGGCGGAAGTCGGGATCGTCATGGGGAGCCGCAGTGACTGGGAGACCATGCGCCATGCGGCCGACATGCTGACCGAGTTCGCAGTACGGCACGAGACCCGCATCCTCTCGGCGCATCGGACACCTGAGGCGGCGATCGAATATGCCGCTGGCGCAGCGGGCAAGGGGCTGAGAGTCCTCATTGCCGGGGCCGGGGGCGCCGCCCATCTCGCCGGTGTGCTGGCCGCGAAAACGACTCTGCCGGTGCTGGGAGTACCGATTCCTTCCACGTCACTCCAGGGGCTCGACTCGCTACTGTCGATCGTGCAGATGCCGCGCGGCGTGCCCGTTGGGACGCTGGCGATCGGCGCCAGTGGGGCGGCCAATGCCGCGCTTCTGGCAATCGCCATCCTGGCAACTGCGCGGGACGATCTCCGAAAAAAACTGGAAGCGTTCCGCGCTGAACAGGCACGCAAGGTAATGGAGCAGCCGGATCCGAGTGCATAAGCGCCGGGCGGCTGCGGGCCTCGATCAAACCGGAGCGGCGCTCGCGGCTCCTGCCGGCGCCGGACGCAGACGCGATTCGATTGCTTCAAGAAGTTGATTCCAGTTGATGGGCTTGGCGACATGGTCATCGCACCCGGCTTCCAGGCTCTGGTTTCGGTCAGAGGCCAGGGCGTTGGCCGTCAGCGCGATGATCGGTCGGCGGAATCCCGCCATGCGCAACCGCCGCGTCGCCTCATACCCGTCAAACTCCGGCAACTGGATGTCCATCAGAATCATGTCGAACGGATTTCCATGAGCCTCGGCGCATAGCGCGCGATCCAGCGCAGCGCGGCCGGTGTCGACAACTTCCAATTCGGCGCCGTGGTTGGCCAGGACGATGCGAATCAACTGCTGACTGTCGATGCTGTCCTCGACGAGCAGCAGGCGTGCCCCGGCCAGCCGGCTCGAATACTGCCCGGCCGGAGTCTTGTTCGAGTGCGGTCTGGGTTCGTTATGCCGAGGCAACATCATGACGCCGCGAAGCGGGCCGGTCCGGATCGAGGCGCGGAACGTACTGCCCTTCCCCGGCGCCGTCTCCACTGAGATCGTGCCGCCCAGCAACTCGGCCAGCCGCTTGCTGATCGCCAGCCCGAGCCCGCTGCCGCCGTATCGCCGCGACGTGGAGGCATCGGCCTGCGCGAAGGAGTCGAACAGGATCGCCGCCTGCTCGGCCGACATGCCGATGCCGGTATCGGTGACGGCCATCTCGAGCAGTGCGTCGTCACGGCGAGTTTCGTCCAGACGAAGGACGACGGTGACGCCACCGTTGTTCGTGAACTTGATTGCATTGCTGATGAGGTTGATGAGGATCTGCCGCATCCGCGTCGGGTCGGACACGATCCGCTCCGGAATCGGTGTGTCGTATCGCGCCGTGAGCGTCAGCCCATTTTGCTCGGCGCGGAGCTGCATCAGGGACATCGCGTCGGACAGGACTTCCGTGGGCGAACACGGGATCCGTTCAACCTGCAGCTTGCCGGCTTCGACTTTGGAGAGGTCGAGAATGTCATTCAACAGGTGCAGCAGGTGATTGGCATTGTGAACAATGCGCTCGGCGGCGGCCGCGTGCGAATGCTCGCCATTCGCCGAGGCGGCGAGGAGGTCGGCATACCCGACAATTGCCGTCAATGGTGTGCGGATTTCGTGGCTCATGGACGCGAGAAATGCGCTCTTGGCGCGCGTGGCGGACTCGGCGGATTCCCGCGCCTGCGCCAGCTCTGCGTTGACCCGGCGGAGTTCCGCCGTGCGCGCCGCCACCTCCGCCTCGAGCTGCTCGGGGCTGCGCATGGACAGCGCGCGAGGAATGATGGGGATAAACACGATGACGGTTGCCCAGGAGACAACGGCCGTGATGAGCTTGAGGACACCCAGCAGACGATAAGCGGGCCAGTAGAAGATCATCGCATCCATCAGGTGCGTGGTGCCGCAGGCGAGGATGAACGCACAGAACAGCCAGAAAAGGTGTGGGAAGGGGACGTCGCGGCGGCGGCGAACGACGACAGCGAGTGACGCCGGAATGACAAAATAGGCCATCCAGATGCCGAGATCAGAGAGGATGTGCAGCCAGCCCAGCGGCGCGGACCACGTGCCGCATCTCCAGCGCGGCGGGAAGCCCGAAGTGTCAAAGAGACTCGCCGGGGCGAACCCGACCGGATTCACGCTCGCCTTTTGCGGACTCGAACAGGCTGATGGCGCGGTGCAAACGCCGGCTGTCGAGGACGAAGCGGCGAGCGAACTTTCGGGTAGAATACCCACGACCAGGCCGGCGAGCATCACCGGAACCATGGCAAGCTCGGCGACGCGAGGCGCGCGTGGTCGCCGGGCGGCTGCGGGATTGGCGCTCGAAACGGCTGGGCGGGGCGCCGCCATGAGAAGCGTCTCCGGCTGCTCGAGGTGATCGGTGGAACAGAACGCCCGACGAAAAGGATGATCGGCCAGCGAGCGTACCCCAATAAGTTGTGCGGCGTACAAGCGCACCAAACGCGCCTAACGCGGCGCTGCCGAACGTGAATATTGGACGGGCCCTCGCACCGTCCGTTTGGCAGCGCGGACGTCGCCGCCTGCTCCCCCCCGCCACGAGCCGGGGGAAAGGGGGGCTGCGCGCACGAACTACATGACTTTGCGCAGTCGGCGAGTGCGGTCGTTCATCGCGGGGCGGAAGCCGAAGCGGGCTTCATCTCGGGGGACCTGCGCGCGGGCCAGGCGCTTCCAGCCGGTGTTCATGCCGTGGATGAAGAGGGCGGCGGTGAGGCTCCGGGTGCGGAAAAACGTCTGGAGCGTGCGCTTCCAGACCCAGGGGCGGACGGCGGCGGTGTGGCGGAGTTCGTAGATGGTCTCGTCGAGCTTGCCAGCGGAGAGCCTGGTGGGGTTGTACACGGTCTCGACAAACGTGTAGCGCTCCCAGTCTTCCGGGTAGTTCGTGGCGAAGATGCGGCCCTCTTCAATGTAGCGGTCGTACATCTTCGTGCCCGGCAGGGGGGTCAGATTTGTGATCTGGATGGTGTTCACGTCCATCTGCATCGTCTGTTTAGCCGTCTGCACAACGGTGTATTCGTCGTCGTTGTCGGCGCCGATGATGAAGCCGCCGAAGATGCTGATGCCGGCCGCGTGAAATCCGTCAATCAGCTTCTGGTAGCGGTCGAGGTTGATGCGGTTGATCCCCTTGTGGTAGTCCTTGAGGTTGGCGGAGTTGAAGGTCTCGAAGCCGATGAGCATGCCGCAGCAGCCGGCCTTACGCGCGAGGCGAAGCCCCTCGGCATCATCGCCCATGTTGATCGTGGTCTGGCTGAACCAAAGCCGCTTCTTCCCGCGCTTGATGATTTCGCGCAGCAGCTCCTTGGCCCAGACGGCGTGTTTTTCGCCGACCCCGAAAAAGTTATCGTCGACGACGAAAAGGAACTTTCGCGTGGTGGCGTTCCATTCGTTGATGATGTCGTCGATCGGCCGTCGCCGGATGGGGGCGCCGTTGCACGTCGTGACGCTGCAATCCTCACAGCCAACCGGGCATCCGCGCGAGGTCTGAATGCAGCCCACGTCATAGCGGCCGTTGATCGGCTGGAGGTCCTGCCGCGCGCGCCCGACGCCCGCCGTCAGCTCCGCGAGTCGTCCCTGATAGCGCGGCTGCAATCGTCCTTGCGCCGCGTCGGCCACGATCTGCGGCCAGATGTCGTCGCACTCGCCGACCGCGACGCTGTCGAAGTTCCGGCCGGCTTCGTCGGGCATGGCGGAGGCGTGCGGGCCGCCCATGATGCACGCGATTCCCTCGGCGCGGCACTGGGCGGCGATCTCGTACGCGCGCGTAGCGCCGCTCGTGTAGGAGGTGACGCCGACGAGATCGTAATTGGCGCGGCGGACGGTTTCCGTCGTGCAGTCGAAGCCGAAGATCTCGTCGATGATGTCCACCGTGTGCGGTGCGGGCACCAGATTCGCCAGAACCTGCAGACCCAACTGGGGGATGAAACTGCCGACGGTGTGGTAGCCCTGGCAGCGGCGCGCCACCGGGTTGATCAGCGCAATACGCATCGAGTCGTTCCTTCCATGGCCCAAACTTTGCAGCGGGCCGATCGCTCGGCGCGCGTGGTATTCCCGAAAACCCAGCTTGCTGCGGACTGAGAATACCGGCAGGCGACCGCGCCCGATCACGCAGGCCATGATAGCGGGGTCGCCGCGGATCGGCAATCTGCGCCCGGAACTGCACTCAGGGCTCGAGCTGCAATTGGAGGTTGACGAACTCGAAATCGTCCAGGTCCCCGGAGCACGACCGCCCGTGGATCTCGAAGCGGTTCAGTCCTTCCCGGAGCAGGGCGGCGTCGAAGGTCGCCAAGAACTCGCCGAAGCTGCCGTCGGCCGGGGAGTTGGCCAGCCGCCGGCGAAGCGGGCTGCCATTGATGACCAGCGTGTGCCCGCACTGGACGCCCTTGGTGAGCATGCTGAGCCGGGCGCGGGAGTAGCCGGGGGCGAGCTGCTCGGCGGTCAGTTCGAAATCGACGGCAAATGACCGGCCCTCCGCCGAGCGCTGGAACTGGCTGTTGACGCGGCCCTCAAAGCGGTCGTTGCCCAGATGATGTACCTCCGGCTCCTCTTCCAGCACGATCAGCGTGTCGCGCGCGGCGTCGAGATTGAAATCGAGCAGGTGTACGCCGTCGTGCAAGTCGGCCGCGGCGACGTTGTGCGCGCCCGGGATGAAGCCGGCGTGCGTGGCCGTGACGGCGAAAAAGTCGGGGACACGCGGAACGTGAAGCTGGTACCAGCCTTCGCCGTCGGCGAGCGCGGTCAGCGGCTCTCGACCGGGGAGTTCCAGCGTGACGACGGCGCCGGGAAGGGGATCGCCCGTCGCTCCAGCGGACACACGGCCGAGGAGGGTGCCGATGGAGTCGACGGGGCGATCAGTATGGTCGATTGGCGGTGGGGTGAGGTCGGGGACGGGCAGCGGCAACGGCTGCGCTTTCTCGATCGGAGCCGTCAGGACGATCGGCGCGAGCGCGAGCATGTCGGTGGGGCGTGGCAGCGCTGCGTGTGTATCGATCAGATCCATCATCGGCAGCACTGCATGTTCGAGCACCGCCGCGCGGGGTGCAGCGGGAACAGGCGCGCGAAGTGAAGAGGGATTCCCGATTGCGCTGAGCAACGCCGACGCCAGTTCAGCGCGCGGGGCGCGCGGATTGGGCGCGGCGGCAAGCACTGACGGCGCCGTCATGCCGCTGTGCGCGGACGAAGGGTCGGGCGCTTCGAGCCCTGGCAATTCGAGGGGGGGCGCGGGGGCGGCGGGCGAGGGTTGCGGCGCCGCGAGCATCGTGCTGTCGGCCGCCGGCGAACTGATCGCGGCCTGCGCATCAGGGACGATTAACGAGACGGGTGAGGCGAGAGTACGACGTGCGTCGTTCGTCGGAGCAACGTGGACGAATCGACCGGTGGCGGCGCCGGAGAACGGAGGACCGCCAGCCGCACGCGGCACACGGAGTGCGAGCGGCACCGGCTGCGGTGCAACTTCGTCACCACGCGTAGTGCCGGCCGCCGCTACGACCGGCAGCGCCAGATTGAGGGCTGGCCCGGCGCCGGGCGATGATTGCAGATCAGCGAGCGGGCGGAACGTCTCCGCGAACCGTGCGGCGGGTGTCGATTCGCGCACGTCGCCCAACAAGATGTCCGGCGCCAGCGAAGTCGTTTCCCCGGCGGCAGAGCTTGGGGCTGGCGCGATGTCGACGGAACGAACCGGCGGCACGTCCAGCGCGACGGCGATATCGGCGTGCACGGGCGCCGGGGGTAGGGCCCGCGTGGCCAGCGGATCGAGTGCTGCCTCGGCGCGCGTGGACCGGGCGACTTCGGCCGGCGCGGCGAGCGCAAGCGGTTGCACGGCCGAGATCGCGGCCGGGCGACTGTTGGAGGACGGGTCACGCGGCGCGGGTTCCGCGCTGGGCGCGGGCTCGGGTCGCAGTTCCAACCGTACGAGGGCCGTCTCGCCGGCGCGTGACGGCGTCAGATGGGCCAGACGCGCCTGAGCCTGCGAGGGATCGAGCGGCAGCGTTTCAGCGGCTCGTTCGATGGCCGCGTGTGCCGCCGGCGGCGGCGCGACATCGGTGAGCGAGCCGCGAATCTGCGAGACGATTTCGTGTCCGACGGCGGGGGAGGTCAGCGCCACCCGGATCGGCCCGTCGCGCCGAATGCCGGCGAGCGCAGCCGTCACCTGCCAGAAGTTGAACAGCACGACGAGCAGAAGGTGGACCAGCACCGACGCGAGCAGACAACGAACGAGCAGACCCAGCCGGCGCCGACCGGCCTGACGCAGCAGCGCCAGCAACAGCAACAGCAGCAACAGCGCCAGCAGCGCAAAGAGGAGGTTCGGGCCGAAAGTCGCCCAGAACCAGGCCCAGTTGAAGGCGCGCTGGAGAGTCTGTTCGTCGTGGTAGACCTCGCGCGAAACGGAATAGTAGATGTCGAACTGATGCGCGGCGTCGGGCGCGGCGCCGGCGGCGAGGCGATTGGAACTGTAATGAAGGCCGTAGCCATCAAGACTCAGTCCCGGGTCGAGTTCATCGGCGGCGGAATTGAGGGGGGCGCCGAGGTTGGTCGGGGCGAGGAATCCGGCCGACGTGCGGCGGATGCGGTAGAGGTCGTAGCCGCCGAGGCCGCCGGGGCGATCGGAGGAAAAGTACAGGAAGTCTCCGGCGGGGCTGACGGCCGGAGTCCCCTCGTTGTGCGGCGTGTTGAGTGTGGCCAGCGCCACGGCGTCGGCGAAGCCGGAGTCATTCACCACCGCGAAGTAAAGGTCGTAGTCGCGCTGATGTAGGTCCTCGCGGATGGTGCCGGGCCAGCGGTGCGGATCGGGCGGATTGTCTTCGCCAGGCCGCGGCCGGTTGGAGGCGAAATATAGTGTGTGGGCGTCGGGTGCCAGTGCCGGGCCGTAGTCGTTGAACTCGGAGTTGACACGGGCGCCGAGGTTGACCGGCGTGCGCCATGTGCCGTCGTCGCCGCGGCGCGCGAGCCAGAGGTCGTATCCGCCGAGGCCGCCGGGCCGGTCGCTGTAGAAGTAGAGGTCGCGGCCGTCGGGCGATAGTTCGGGGCCGAGGTCGTCGTGGTCGGAGTTGATGGCTGTGAGCGGCTCGGGCGCGGACCAGCCATCCGGCGTACGCGTCGCCGCATAGATGTCTGCCGCCCCGCCCGCCTTGCCGCGGACGAAATAGAGTGTCAGCCCGTCGGCGGAGACGCGCGGCTCGTAATCTTCATCCTCGGTGTTGATGTTCGGCGGCAGCGCCACCGGCGGTTTCCAGAGAATGTCCCGCGTCGGCGCCGACTCGGCCGGCACGCGGATGCGGTCGCCGTCGGTGTAATAGCGCAGGTGCATCGGGCGCACCGCCCAGTACACGGCGGCGGCGAGCGCGACGACACACACTGCGCCGAGCAGCGCGAGGCGACGGAGCAGTCCGGACGCATGCGGGTTCATGCGTGACTCGTTTCAGAAACTGCGCGCGAGTTGGCCGTCTCTGACCGTCATCATTCGGCGAACTCCGTGTCGAGATACGGCTCCTGCACGCCGACCGCCTTGCACACATCGAGCACCGCGACGACGTTGGTGTAGGCCGTGGTGCGGTCGCCGCGGACAGTGACCTTTTGCTCCGCGTTGCGCGCGACCGCGTCGGCGACGATCGTGCGCAGCTCTTCGGGCTCGACGCGGCGCCCCGACAGGATCGCATTGCCCTCCGCATCGACGTTGATGACGATCTCGCGCAGCGTGGCGCTGATCGGCTGGCCGCTGGCGGCCAGGGGCAGCGCAATCTGTATCTCGCGTTCGGCCTTGTGAAACGTCGTGGCGACGAGGAAGAAGATCAGCAGCAGGAAGACCATGTCGATCATCGGCGTCAGTTCGATCGACGGGCCGGCATTTGGCTGAGTGGATCGGATGAGCATTTCGCGTTACTCCATAGCGCGCCGCCGGGTCTGCTGCAGCCGAAAATCCCGCCGGCGCATACATTTCGCTCAGGCACGGCTGAGCGTGATGGCGGGTGGCGGCGTGCTCACGGCCGCCGCTTCGCCGTTGCCGTCGTCACCGGATTCGTAGCGCAGCGCCGGCGGCGCCTGCGTGGGCGCCGCCCGGCCGAACTCCTCGATGAACTCCACGCCCATGCGGTCCATCTCGGCGACGAGGAGGTCGATGCGCGCGGCGATCCAGTGGTACGCGATGAGCACCGGGATGGTGACGAGCAGACCGGCGGCCGTGGTGATCATCGCCTCGTAAATGCCCTTGGCCAGCAGTTCCGTGCGGCCGAGCGCCTCGCCGGAGGCGGCCACCGTCTGAAACGCCTTAATCATCCCGAAGATCGTGCCCAGCAGCCCCAGCAACGGCGAGATTGAGGCAATGACGGACAGCAGCCGCATGTACTTGCGCAGCCGAAGCACGACACGCTCGCCTGCCTCCTGAATGTGCTTTTCAAGGAGTTCAACCGATTCACCGAGGCGCCGGATGCCCGCGGCGAAAATCTCGGCGACCGGGCTGGCGCTCTCGCGGCAATACTCGATCGCGCGGGCGCGATTGCCGCGCGTTTCGCGCATGACGTTCTGCAGGCCCGGCAGGAAGTCCGGGGGGATCACGGCGCGTCGCCGCAGGCTGACGAGCCGTTCGACGATCACCGCCAGCGCGATCAGCGAGCCCAGAGCGATGGGGATCATCACCGGTCCGCCGCGGGCGACGAAGTCCCACACGGAAGATACCTGCGCGGTCGAGGCGCCAGGCAAGGGCGCCGAGCCGCCCCCATCCTGCGCCAGCGCGGACAGGACCAGCAAATGAGTCCATTGATACGCGGCGCTCATGGCGTGTCCTCCTGTATGCGCGCGGTCCGCGCTCCGAATCAGCGGCCGGGTAGCGAACTCGATGCGAGCTGCGTCAGACGCTGCGCGGCCGGCTCCGCCCAACGTGTGCCTTTGAACTCCTCGGCGACTCTGCGGAAGTGGTCGCGCGCCTCGACCAGCTTGCCGAGTTGCTCGAAGCACTGCGCCGCCTCGTAGAGCGCGGCCGCGCTCCACTCCGGATAGGCGTAGTGGATATCCACCTTGAGAAACTCGCGCACGGCCGCGTCATACTGCCTCCGGGCGAACAGGCACTCGCCGATCTGGAATTGGGCGCGCGCGGCCGTCGGCCCCTCGTGCGCGTCGATGACCGCGCGGTACGCCTCGACCGCCTCGTCGTAGCGCTGCTGGTTTTCACACGCCCAGCCATTGCCAAAGCGCGCCTGCCAGGCGAATTCGGACTCGGGAAAGCGGTCGAGGTATGTGCGGAACGA
The DNA here is from genome assembly GCA_964571825.1 of uncultured Planctomycetales bacterium. Taxonomy (GTDB): domain Bacteria; phylum Planctomycetota; class Phycisphaerae; order UBA1845; genus CAZNDQ01. The sequence goes on from CAZNDQ010000024.1 coordinate 11,308, forward strand.
CTCCTCGCTTGCGGGCCAGCGCTGGAGCTGCGCGAGCGACTCGCCAAGTCGCAGCAGGCTCGGCGCGCAGACCGCATCGGTTCCATGTTGTTCGAAGACGCGGCGGAAGTGATCGGCCGCGGCGGCCGGCCGGCCGAGCCGCAGCAGCGACTCGCCGCAGAAGTACCCGGCCGAGGCCGCGAGCGTGGTGTCGGGAAAGACGGCCAGGAGTTCCACGAACAGCGCCGCGGCGGGCTCAAACTCGCCGCGCTCGAAGCGCGCCACGGCCAGGCGGTAGGTGGCCTGTTCCCGCACGGGCGCCGGAACTGATTCAGCATTCCGCTCGATGACGGCGCGAAGCCGTACAAGCAGTTGGAGCGCCTCCTCGGCGTGGCCCTCCTGAGACTCGATGTCAGCCAGTTCAAGCAGCGCGTGGAGATGCGGCCGCTCGGGTTCGGCGGCAAGCAGCATCTTCAGCGCGGCGGCGGCGTCCTGGGTGCGCCCTTGCTGCCGGAGACACCACGCACGCTCGTAGAGAAGGGCGCAGCGCAGCGGCGGATCGAAACGGCCCAGCGCCGACGAGAGCCCCTCGATGAACTTCAGCGCCTCCTCGTGCTTGTCCTGGCGTGAAAGCGCCAGCGCCAGATTCGCGCGGGCCGTCGCGGCGCCGGGATGCGCGCCGTAGTCCGTTAGAAATCGCCGCAGCGAATTCTCCGCCTCGGCGAACTGCGCTGCGGCGAGCTGCGCCTGTCCCGTGCGGAGTAGCGCGTCGGCCGCGGCGTCGCCGTCCAGCGCGCCGGCAGCCGCTTCCGAAAATCGCCGGGCGGCCCGGGCGGGGTCGTTGCGGCGTAGTGCGATCGTCCCGAGGTGGTTGCGGGCATGCGCGGCGAACGGCGAATCCGGCGCCGCGGCGACCACGGTGTCAAATGCCGCCGCGGCGCCATCGAGTTCGCCCTGCGCGAGCAGGATCTGACCGCGCTCGAACAGCGCCTGCGTGCGATGAGGGCTCGCGGGGAACTGGTCGAGAAGCTGCTGCAGCGCGTCGAGCGCTGCGACGAACTTCTCCTGGCGCCCTCGGGCCAGCGCCAGCTTGAGCAGCGCATCGTCGCGGGCCTCCGCGCCGCCCCCATCGAGATAGCCGGCGAGCATTTCCTCCGCAGTCTTCCACTCGCTGCGTTGGAACAGGATGTCACCAAGTGCCAACCGCGCTGCAAGGAAAGTCGCGTCATCGGCGTTTCCGGCGAGCACGTCGCGCAGAAGCGGCTCCGCCTCGTCGGCGCGCTGGTTGCGGTAGTGGATCATGCCCAGCCGAAAAGTGGCCAGCGGCGCCCGCATGTCGTCCGCGTGTGTGCGCAGAAAGCGAAGGAACAGCTTGGCGGAGGACTCCTCCTTGCCGGCGAGCAACTCATTCTCGGCGGCGAGAAACGCCACCGCGCTTGCGCGATCGTGGCTCTTGTGTGCCGCGAGAAACGCGTTACAGACCGCCAGCGAGGCGTCGTAACGTCCGAGTGCATGCTCGGTGGCCGCCAGCAGATAGGTTGCCTCGGGCGCCTGCCCGTGCTGCGGGTGGTGTTTGAGCCAGTCGCGCAGCGCTGCGGCCGCCTCCTCCTGCTGTTCGGCGCGAAGCAGCGCGACCGCCCGGTCATACGCCATCAGCGGACGAAGTTCGTCGCCGGCCGGCACATCACCCGTCGAAGCGAGAGTTGCCGCCGCCGCGGCAGGGTCGTCCGATTGTAATTGACAACGCGCGGTCCAATACGTCGCCTGTGCGGCCAGTGGGTCGTCGCCGCCAATGCGGCGAAAGCACGTCAGCGCCGCAGCGTAGTCCGCCGAATCGTAATGCGCCCGACCGCGCAGGAGGAGCCATTCGGGGTGCTGCCCGCGTTGTGAATCGTCCGCGTTCAGCCGGTCGAGCATTGCAGCGGCTTCCGCCGACTGGCCGCGCCCAAGGAGAAGGCTGCTCAGGCCGTACACCGCATCCGGCGTAAACTGCGACGACTTGTGATCGATCACCCGGCGGTAGAGTGTCTCGGCCTCCTCGTCCGCCCCGAGCCGATGGCGACACTGCGCGAGCAGCAACGTGGCATGCCCGGTGAACGCGCCGTCCGCGTCGTCGCGCAGCAGCGCGTCGAGGTACTCGGCTGCCTCGGCGCAGCGTCCGCGACCCATCTCCGCCAGCGCCAGGAAGTACCGGGCGCGCGGACGAAGGTGTGCGTCCGGCTTGCCCGATAAGGCGCTATTCAGGATCTCGGCCGCGTCGTCGAAGCGTTGCGCATGGACGAGCGCCTCGCCGGCGCCGACGGCTGCGTCGTGGGCAAGACTGCCGCGCGGATCACGCGCCACAACTGCGCCGAACGCCTCCGCGGCGCGGTCGTATTGCCCTTCGGCGAGGAGACAACGGCCGCGCATCGTGCCCACCTCCACCGCAAACTCGAAGTCTTCCTGCGCCGCGAGCGGCTCCAGTTCCGCCAGCGCTTCGGAATACTTCTCCAGGCGAAAGAGGCAGACGCCCAGGCCGTACCGCGCCGCCGCGGCCTTCTCGTGATCGGCGTTCGCCGTAAGGAACGTGCGGTACTCCTCGATCGCCAGATCGTACATCCCGCGGTTGAGCAGGCCGTTCCCGCTGTGATAGGCGCGTATCGCGGCGTCGGCGGCCGGCCCACCCGTGTCGGTTTTCTTGACGGCCGCCCCAACGGTCGCGGGACAATGGAAAACACTTGCGGCCAGCATCACCGCAAACGATAGGCTGCGCGCCCGGCGACTCATGATGTTCATCCCCGCGATTGAGGGTGGCGGTTGGGGTGCTTTGGCGCTCATGGCGTCGCCTCCATGCGAAACCACGAATCGATTTTGTCAGCGCAGTACTGTCTGAGCCGTGACGCCGAATCCGACGCCGCGCCGCGCTCCGTCATCCCGAGCGTCAGGGGCGGCCGCTCGGGATGCGGAGTCGGGCGTCACGGAACCGTTCGATTCCTCCGCCTGCGTCAGGCAGTCGTCCCATCAGCGCGCCCACGAGCCCGACTCATCCTCGTTGGACTCGTCGGCTTCGCGCTGGGCGGCAAGAATGTCATCAACGATGGCGCGGATCTCGTCAGCCAGTTGCGGCGCGGTGCGTCGCAATTCCTGCGTGGCCTGCAGGATCGCCTCGATCTGCGCCCTGATTTCGGCGCCAGCCGCCGCTTGCTGCGCGGCCCGCGCACGGATGGCCCCGCGAAGCGCTTCGCGCTCGATGGCCAGCTTGCCTTTGACAAGCTCCTTCTCCCGGCGGAGCTGATCCGCTTCCTGGACAACCGTGCCGCGAAGCGTCTTCTGCGCTGCCGCCAGTTGCTTTTCCGCTTCGAGCATCGCCTGCTGGCTCTGCCGCCTCGTTACCCGGGCCAGATCTTCGGCGGCCCGCTTCATGTTGCCGGCGGCCAGCTCCTGCGCAGCGGCCTGCTCCGTGCGGAGCTTGCGGCTCTCGTCTGCACGGCCGACGCGCGCCTCGGGGTCGATGAGGCGGATAAACGCCTCGATCGCCTCATGCTGCTCATCCGTGGCATTGATGGTGATCGAGTCTCCGCCCCCGGAAACGTAGAGCACCACATCGTTGCGCGACATCAGCGCGTACAGGTCGCTCGCCTTGCCGCCCGACATGTGATATGTCCGCGCCGAGTTGGACGGCCCGACGATCTCGACGAATCCGGCGACGATTTCCTGCTGCTCCTCGGGACCGAGAACCTCGAAAGAGACCTTGCCGGGACGGATCATCACCGGCACGTCGTCACGCGACATCAATCCGATCATCGCCTGCAGCTTGCCCTCGGGAAGATCGTACGCGCGGACCGTCTGCTCGCCGGGCTGAGTTCGCCGCGGCGCGGGCGGCGTGGACTGCGGGGCGCCGCGCTCGGGTCGCTCGACGCGCACACGCCCGCTCGGACGCGGTGTGCCGTCCTCCATCCGCTCGACTAGTTTCTCGATCATCCGTTCCAGCCGTTCGATGCGCGCCTCGAGATCGTCGTCATCGTCACGGTCCCCGGCGAACGTGGCATGCCGGTGCGCAAGCGCGCGCGGCGCCGGTTGCCCACTGGCTGACGGGCCATGCGCAATCGCGTAGGTCGCGGGCGGCGGCGGAGGGGCCGGCGGCGCTGGTGGAGCCGGCGGGACGGGCGGTGCAGCCGCCGCAGGCGGAGCCGGAGGAGCAGGCGGCGTGGGTGGCGTGGGCGGTGTCGGCTGCGCTGCCGGGGCGGGTGTTCCAACCGCGGCAGCATGTGCATGCTTGTGCGTCTTCTCTGCCTTCGGCGCCTTGGCCTCATCCGGGCAGGACCAGGCGGGCGCCGACGCCCATCCGACCAGCGCCAACCCCAGTACGAGGCTCATCCCGGCCGACGACAGTCGGGGCCGCGTCCGTTCAGTCATCACCATGGTCAGTCTCCTTGCAAAGCGTCGAGATCGTCTGCTCGTCGTGTTGACGGCATTGGCGGTCGCCACGGGTGCGCGATGTCCGACGAACATCCGCGTTCGCAGGAGGGCTTCGGCATAGGCCCGTCGGCCGTCGGGCATCAGCCAGGTAACCCAGGCGTCGCAGCAATGCTCCGCCTCATCGTTCAGGCGACGGCGCACCCACCATACGAGCGGGTTCCACCAATAGACGGCGCCGACGAGAAGCGCCGCCCAACAAATCCAATGGTCTTTTCGCCGCAGATGCGCCAACTCGTGGCACAGAATGGCCCGGCGCCCCGCGTCGTCCAGTTCTACCCACAGCCGCGCCGGCAGGATCAATCGCGCCTGCCGCCCGCAGGTCACCAGCGGCGACAAATGGTCGTCAACAAAATACGTCCGCGGATGTCGCGCCAGGCTCATGTTGTGCGCGACGTCCGCCAGCATGCGCCGCACCGAATCCGGCGCCGGAACCGCGCGCCGAATCCGGCGCAGGAAAAGCACGTGCTGCGCGCCTTTGACGAACCCGACCAGCAGCAAGCCGGCGAGCCAGACATGCCAGGGGATCGGCGGCAACCGGAACAGCAGCGCCCGCAGTTCAAAGAGTGTAAGCACCCACGCGCGCCAGAATGGCGCTGCATCAACCTGCGGCGCGAGCTCCGCCGACGGCCGAGGATCGACCGGGACGGCGTCGGCGAGTTCGGACGCAGCGACGCCATGCGGGGCGGCAGCGCCCCGCGTCGGCTTTCCCACCTCGGCCTGCGGTGGAGGTTCGGCGAGCGGCGTCGCAACGGCCTGCTTGGCCGCATTCAACTTTGTTGCTGGTATCGCATGAACAGTACGCGGGCCGTTGTCGGCAACGCCAACCGGCCCCAGCGAATCTTCATCTTGCACCTTCGCGCGCCGGGCATCGACTCTGCGCGGCGGCGCCGTCGCGAGCGGCCGTACGCCTTCGCTGCGCACGCGCGCGGGCAACCGGACGGGATCCGCTGCAAGTCCCTGTAAAGGTTGGCCAAGATCGAGATCGGAAGCGGTCCGGACCGGCGCACTGGCGGCTCTCGGCTCAGGCCCGCTGCCCCGCAACCGGCTCACCAAGCTGGAAAACGTCGAATCCGGCAGAAGCGGCGGGACGACGAACCACGCGAGTGCCACCAGCCACAACGTATGTCGCGTTGCCGGGCGGGCCGGGAGCCAGCGGCACACGACCGTGACGAGCACGGCCATCGGGACGGCCGAGACGGCACTGTACCAGAGCCAGTTGGTCGCGGGGGCGACCCAGGACTCCATGATCTACGCCTCCTGGCGTTTCGACTTACGCCCGCGCACGTCCAGGTGTTCGATCAATGATTGCAGTTCCCGCACTTCCTCCCGCGTGAGCGATTCCGAGCGGAGGAGTTGGAGGACCAGCGGCCCGGCCGCACCGTCGTAAAGCTGATCGACCAGCGAACGCAGCCGCGACCGCGTGACGCGCTCTCGCGTGACGCGGGCCCGGTAAACGTACGCCAGGCTCGACTTGTCGCTGCTCACGATGCCCTTCTGCTCCAGCCGCGTCAGAAACGTCAGCACCGTCGTGTACGCCAGCCGCCGGCCGCGGGCGCGGAGATGGTCGAGCACCTGGCGGACCGTGGCCGGGCCGATCTCCCAGAGGGCCCGCAGGACCTGCAGCTCCGCATCACCCAGTTCGAGTTCTTTTTCACCCATCGAATATTCCGGTTGCACGCGGCCCTACTACAACTGTCGTTGAATCCTACTACACGTGTCGGAGGTCGTCAAGAAAATTCCGGCGGAATCGGGTTGGCGGCGAGGCGGTCTTGCCGAAAACGGGGACTTCCGCTATGAAAAGGGGGGGATGTAAGTCGCGCAAGGCGGCGTAGCTCAGTTGGTTAGAGCATGGGATTCATAAACCCAAGGTCAGTGGTTCGAGTCCACTCGCCGCTAGTTTCACAGGGCGTCAGTCCGGCCAGTGAAGGGGATATGGGGTGGGCGTAAGTCCTGCGTTTTCGTTCGGACGGTTTCGCCCTAAGTGCTGATTTCATGTCGGGCGAGATCGCGCGCAAGTCCTTGTTTTGCGTTGTTTTTTACGGTTTTTCGCGCGTGACCTTTTTTCGGGCGCGGGGCGGGGTGCGGCGCACGCGGGCGATGCGCGTGGTGTGTAACTCTCGCCTGAAGAAGCGGTTAACGAGGCGCCCCGCGGCGGCGGAAATTTGATATTTTTCTTTCAGAAGTCGTTGAAACAAAAAAAGAGGATTTTTTTGGGCGCGCACAAGGCCGGTTCAAAGCAGTGTCCAGTGACCAGTGGCCGGTGGCCAGTTG